>DMTA01000300.1:0-193 GCA_003454835.1 Achromobacter sp.
GGCTCGGCTCTACAGGGGGGGGCAGTCAATACATCTCGCGCTGCAGCCCCAACGTGCCCAGCACCTTGCTGGAAATCTCCTCGATCGAGGTGTGAGTGGTGCTCAGCGTCGGGATCCGTTCCATCTGGAACATCACCTCGGCCGCAGCCACCTCGCGCTTGCAGGTGTCCAGGTTGGCGTAACGCGAGTTCGG
>DMTA01000300.1:270-2644 GCA_003454835.1 Achromobacter sp.
TTCACCGCGATGCCGTCATCGTGGGTCAGCGCGAAGTTCATCGCGTTGATGCGGCGGTGGTAGGTCTCGAAGTCCACCATGCCGTGGGCCTGGCCGACCCGAGCCAGGCGCGGGCTGGCCAGTTCCCGCTCCAGCGGCTCGATGAACGGGGCGAACACGTCCAGCATCAGGGCCCCGCTTTCGGCCAGGATCAGGCTCAGGCTCTGGTCGACGCAGGAGTTCACCACGATGGGCCGGACCTGGTACCGCTCCCCCGCCGCCTGGATCCGGACACACGCTTCCCGGGCTTTTTCGGGGTCGTCGATGAACGACATTCGATCAGTGATGAAGCTGAACCCGGTGAACTGCGTGAGCAGGCTATGCCCAATGGTTTCAGCGGTGATACCGGTTCCATCGGAAACGTAGAACACCGGACGGATGGTCGACATACGCGGTTTTCACCCCTCTGAAGCTGAAAATGGTTGCAGCACAAGCTTGTGCCGACGGTACTGCGACCGGCATCATATCGGCTTCTTCCTACGGACGCGGCCATTCAGCCCGCCTCGGGCGATGGCCAAACGGAGCATCGCGCTTGAACGAGAACATCCTGTGGTTGCACGAACTGCGTCTGGGCGATCTGGCCCGCGTAGGCGGCAAGAATTCGTCGCTGGGCGAAATGATCGGCAACCTTGCCGGTCTGGGGGTNNCTGCCCGATGCGTCCTTCGCCGGCCAGCAGGAAACCTTCCTCAACGTCACCGGTGCCGACGATGTCGTGCACAAGGTCAAGGAAGTATTCGCCTCGCTGTACAACGACCGCGCCATCGCCTACCGCGTGCACCACGGCTTCAAGCACGAGGACGTGTTCCTGTCCGCCGGCGTGCAGCTGATGGTGCGTTCGGGCGTCGGTTCCTCCGGCGTGCTGTTCACCCTGGACACCGAGTCCGGCTTCCGTGACGTGGTGTTCGTCACCTCGTCCTTCGGCCTGGGCGAAATGGTCGTGCAGGGCGCGGTCAACCCGGACGAGTACTACGTCTACAAGCCCACCCTGCAGGCCGGCAAGCCGGCGATCCTGCGCCGCTCGCTCGGCAGCAAGGCGATCCGCATGGTGTATTCGGATGTCCCCGGCGAGCGCGTCAGGATCGAGGACACCCCGGTCGAACTGCGCAGCACCTTCTCCATCAGCGACGAGGACGTGCAGGAACTGTCCAAGCAGGCGCTGGTCATCGAAAAGCACTACGGCCGCCCGATGGACATCGAGTGGGCCAAGGACGGTGTCAGCGGCAAGCTGTTCATCGTGCAGGCCCGCCCGGAAACGGTGAAGTCGCGCAGCCACGCCACCCAGATCGAGCGCTTCGCGCTGACTGAAAAGGGCGGCAACGTGCTGGCCGAAGGCCGTGCCGTCGGCGCCAAGATCGGCTCGGGCACCGCCCGCGTGGTCAAGACGCTGGAAGACATGAACCGCGTGCAGCCGGGCGACGTGCTGATCGCCGACATGACCGACCCCGATTGGGAGCCGGTGATGAAGCGTGCTTCGGCCATCGTCACCAACCGTGGTGGCCGCACCTGCCACGCCGCGATCATCGCGCGCGAGCTGGGCGTGCCGGCCGTGGTCGGTTCGGGCAACGCCACCAAGGTCATCGAAGATGGCCAGCAGGTCACCGTCAGCTGCGCTGAAGGCGATACCGGCTTCATCTACGAAGGCAAGCTCGATTTCGAGCGCACCACCACCGATCTGGGCAACATGCCGCCGGCACCGCTGAAGATCATGATGAACGTGGCCAACCCGGAACGTGCCTTCGACTTCGGCCAGCTGCCGAACGCCGGCATCGGCCTGGCTCGTCTGGAAATGATCATCGCCAGCCACATCGGCATCCACCCGAACGCGCTGCTGGAATACGACCGCCAGGATGCGGCGACCAAGAAGAAGATCGACGAGAAGATTGCCGGTTACGGTGATCCGGTCAGCTTCTACGTGGACCGCCTGGCCGAAGGCATCGCCACCCTCACCGCCTCGGTCGCACCGAACCCGGTGATCGTGCGCCTGTCGGACTTCAAGTCCAACGAGTACGCCAACCTTGTCGGCGGCAGCAACTACGAGCCGCACGAAGAGAACCCGATGATCGGCTTCCGCGGCGCCAGCCGTTACGTCGATCCGAGCTTCTCGGCCGCATTCGCGCTGGAATGCAAGGCCGTGCTGCGCGTGCGCAACGAAATGGGCCTGGACAACCTGTGGGTCATGATTCCGTTCGTGCGCACCCTGGAAGAAGGCCGCAAGGTCGTCGAGGTGCTGGAACAGAACGGCCTGAAGCAGGGCGAGAACGGCCTGAAGATCATCATGATGTGCGAAGTGCCGTCCAACGCACTGCTCGCCGATGAGTTCCTGGAGATCTTCGA
>DMTA01000300.1:2839-3017 GCA_003454835.1 Achromobacter sp.
GGTCGGCATGTGGGTGGCACGACGTCTGTCCAATGCGCTGCCGCGCGCGACCTCGCGCATGGGCATGGACCCGATGCTGGGCAGTTTCCTGCGCAACATGGTCTACGCCGCCTCGCTGGTGATCGTGGTGGTGCTGGCCATCGGCACGCTGGGCGTTCAGATCACCCCGCTGCTGGCC
>DMTA01000043.1 GCA_003454835.1 Achromobacter sp.
ATTTCCCGCGCGTGCAGTTGCGCGCGGCGTGAGCGATCCGGGGCCGGCCAGGGCAACCAAGGCGACCCCGGCAACCCGCAACCCGCGACCCGCAACCCGCGACCCGCGACCCGCGCTGTCCCCACGGCCCGGGCCGCGAGGTTCCATAGGGGGGCCGGCAGATGCCGCGCGCCCCTATCCCGCCTTGCGAATCGTGAAGTTGATCCGCAGGCTGCCCAGCCGCGGATGCGGCAGGGCCTTCAGCGGCATCACGCCGTGAAACCGCAAGCGGTCCACGCCGCCCCACACCACCACGTCGCCATGAAACAGCGGCACCCGCGCTGCGCGATCCGCGCGATCATCTCCCCCGAACAGAAACATCGCCGGCATGCCCAGCGACACCGACACGATGGGCGCGTTGAAATCGCGCTCGTTGCGGTCCTGGTGCAGCGACAGACGCGAGCCGGGTTCGTAGCGGTTGACCAGGCACGCATCCGGCGCAAAATCCGGAAAGCCGGCTTCCCGCGCGGCGTCTTGCGCCAACTGCCTGAAGGCCTGCGGCATTGCCGGCCAGGGGTGTCCGGACACGGGGTCGATGCGGCTGTAGCGATAGCCGCGGGCGTCCGTCGTCCAACCCAGCTCGCCGCAATTGGTCAAGGCCACCGACATCGTGTAGCCGCCCGGCGTCTCCATGTGCCGGAACGGCGCCTGCGCGGTCACGTCGTCCACGCCTGCCAACAGCGCGTCCACGTTCGGCAGCGCAAAGCCGCGCAACACCACCGATTGCGGACCGAGCGTCACGCGGCCATGCTGAGCGGGATCGTCGCCGCCGAATAGGTCCAGGGTCATGTCACACCGCGTCGTGAAAGATGATGCCCAGTGTATGGCGCCGCCCTGAGCGCAGTTCGCTCACACCATGGCGCATGGCCACCTTGCGCCACCCGCGCACGCCGGGAACCGGGCGCTGGTTCACCGTGAAGATCAGCGCATCGCCCTGTTGCAGGGGCAGCACGTCGGCGCGCTGCTCGCGGCGGCCGGTTTCCGTCATGACGAATTCGCCGCCGGTGAAATCCTCGCCGGGTGCGGACAGCAGCACCGCCACCTGCAACGGAAACACGTGTTCGCCATACAGGTCTTGGTGCAGGCAGTTGTAGTCGCCCGGCCCGTACTGCAGGATCAACGGCGTCGGCCGGCGCTGGCCGGCCGCGTGGCAGCGCGCAAGAAAATCCGCGTGGTCCGCCGGATACTGCACGCCGATGCCCATTTGCCGGTTCCATCGGTTGGCGATGGGCGCCAATTGGGTATAGAGCGCGCCGCGCAGGCGGGCAAGCAGGTCTGGGAAGGGATAGCGGAAATACTTGTATTCGCCGCGCCCGAATCCGTGGCGCGCCATCACGATCCGGCTTCGGTAGCGATCGTCGTGGTTGTAGGCGTCCGACAGCCCGGTGCATTGCGCAGGCGTCAACAACGCAGGCAGGATGGCGTTGCCGTGCGCGTCGAGATCGGCAACGGCGCGGGTCCAATCCTGCTGCCCGAGCAGGGCGTCGGCGGGCGTCATGGTCATGGTTATGGTCGTCGAATGGCGAATTACCGCGGCGAATTTACTGCGGCAGAATCACTGGGGAAAATCCCTGCGTCCAGTCTACGCCTTGCGAAAAAACCGGCCACTCCGCTTGTTGCGGATTTCGATAGACCGGGTCGCGAACGACCGGGTGGCGATAGACCGGGTCACGATAGACCGGGTCACGATCAACCGGGTCACAATCAACCGGTTCGCGACGACCGAGCCGCGTCAGACACCCACCCCTACAGCAACGGCTCCAGCGGCAGCAGCGACGCCACCCACACAGTCGCGCGTTGCAACAAGCTGGCGCCGGGTTCCCTGTCGAAACGCACCGTCTGCCCGTCGCGCTCTTCCAGCCAGTAGAGCTTGCCCATGTCGTCCAGCTTGACCCGGTAGGCGGTGCGGGGCAGTTCTTCCTCGAAGGCATCCGCGACGCCCCGCGCCAGCGCCGGGCTGTCGATCACGAAGCCCAGTTCGGTGTTCAAGCGCGCCGAGCGCGGATCGAAATTGAACGACCCGACGAAGACGCGCTCGCCATCCACCGCGAAGGTCTTGGCGTGCAGGCTGGAGCCTGAACTGCCGAAGGGTCCCAGGCTCTTGTTGCGCTCGACACCCTGCATCGCGCGCTTCATTTCGTAGAGCTCGACGCCGGCGGCCAGCAGGTCCTTGCGGCGCTTGGCGTAGCCGGAATGCACCACTGCCACATCGGTGGCTTCCAGCGCGTTGGTCAGCACTCTGACCTTGACGCCATTGCGCGCCATCTGGGCAAACGCCTGCGCGCCAGCGGCGGTCGGCACGAAGTAGGGAGACACCAGCAGCAGTTCCTTCGCCGGCTCGCCCACGATCTCGTGCAATTGGTGCGGCAGCATCGCCTCGCGCGGCGCGTTGCCCAGCGTCTTGCGCGGATCGTCGCTGACCATGCGGGTGCTCGCCCAGATCAGGGGCAGTTCGCCGCTAAGCAATTGCCGGATGAAGGGCAGGTCGCGCATGGCCTGCGCATAGGCCGCGGCCTCGGGCGATTGTTCGACCTTTGCGGCATCTGCCTCCAGCTCATCCAGCTCGTTGGCCGCAGCCTTCCGGACGATACCTTCCACGGGATAGGCGGAATCGCTGCCCCAGTAGCGATCGAAGTCGCCCGACACGTCGCTGACGACGGCGCCGATGGCCAGCACGTCCATGTCCCGGAACAGCACGCCGTCGGAGGCGCCAAAGTATTCGTCGCCGATATTGCGGCCGCCCACGATGGTGGCCTGGTTGTCGGCGGTGAAGGACTTGTTGTGCATCCGGCGATTCAGCCGGTTGAAGTCCGTCAGGTAACCGAGCGGCTTGGGCCAGCGCAGCGTGAAGGGGTTGTACAACCGCACTTCGATGTTCGGATGCCCGTCCAGCGCGGACAGCGTCCGGTCCAGTCCCGATGTGCCGTTGTCGTCCAGCAGGAGGCGCACGCGCACGCCACGGTCGGCGGCCTCGTGCAGCGCCTCGAACAGCATGATGCCCGTCATGTCGTCGTGCCAGATGTAGTACTGGACGTCCAGGCTGCGCTCGGCGGCGCGCGCCAGCATCATGCGCGCGGCGAAGGCGTCCAGCGGATTGGAGAGGGCGTGGATGCCGGATTTGCCGGGATGCGCGGCGGCCAGCGGGGCGATCGCCTGGCCCAGGGGCGTGGCCCCGGCCACCTCATCCGTTAGCCCCTGCGACACGCTGCGCTTGTCCAGCGAGGGAAGGGAGCAACCGGAGGTCAACGCGCAAAAGATGGTCATGTAGAGGAGTTTGCCCAAGTGCATGACCGCTATTGTGCCGAATCCGACGCGGGTCGCACGTAGTGTCCGGCTGACGAACGGATTGCGCATCGGGGAAACCACGCGGTCGACGAGTTTTCATATATGGGATAAATTCCCGAATATGGAACAAGCAAACGCCTCCGCCGACGCCGGGTTGGACCTTCGTCTGGCCGTCCGGCTTAAAACCCTGCGCCAGGACCGTGGCTGGTCGCTGGATGATCTGGCCGGCCGCGCCGGCATTAGTCGCGCCACGTTGTCGCGGCTTGAGAACGGCGAGGTCAGTCCCACCGCCAGCGTGCTGGGCAAGCTCTGCGCTGCCCATGGCATGACCATGTCGCGCCTCATGCTGATGGTCGAGGATGACTTTGCCGCCTATGTGCCTGAAGCCGCGCAGGTGGTGTGGGAGGACGACAGCGTGGGCTTCCGGCGCCGGTCCGTGTCGCCGCCGTCGCAGCGTCTGGCAGGCGAGGTGCTGGCCTGCGAACTGGCCGCCGATGCCCGCATCAGTTATGAACAATCGCCGCGGCCGGGCCTTGAACACCATCTGCTGATGCTGAACGGCGAGCTCTCGGTCACGGCCGACGGGCAGACGCATCGCCTGCTGCCGGGCGACTGCCTGCGCTACCAGCTCTTCGGCGCCAGCGCCTTCGTCACCCCGCCGCACAGCGGCGCCCGCTACCTGCTTTTCATTGTCTGAGCCTGCCATGTCCCCTGCAAACCTTGACTTGTCGCTGCTGACGGCCGACGCCGCCGCGGCCACCATCCCCGAACTGGCCACCTTGCTGCACGCGTGCGTGCAGGGCGGGGCCAGCGTCAGCTTCGTGCTGCCGTACACCCATGACGACGCGCAGGCGTTCTGGCGCCGCAAGGTGCTGCCGGGCGTTGAGAGCGGGGCGGTCAAGCTGTGGATGGCGCGCGTCGATGGGCGTGTTGCCGGGTCCGTGCAGCTGGATGTCGACACGCCGCCGAATCAGCCGCACCGCGCCGAGGTGCGCAAGCTGCTGGTGCATCCGGATTTCCGCCGCCAGGGCATCGCGCGCCGGCTGATGCACGAGGTCGAGGATATGGCGCGCCGCCTGCGCCGTAGCCTGCTGACGCTGGACACGCGCACGGGCGATTCGGCCGAGCCGCTGTATGCGTCGCTGGGCTATCAGACGGTGGGGGTGATTCCGGGTTTTGCGCGTGATCCGCTTGACCCGGCCAAGGTGGATGGAACGACGATCATGTACAAGCCGCTATGACCGGCGTTCCGGGCGGGGCGATCAGGCCAGCGGCTTGATGCCCACGCTATAGGGCGGCGCGTTGCCGCGCGCGGCGGCCTTGATCTTCAGCATGGACCCGCCGGGGGTGTATTCGAAGTCCTGGTAGGGGACTTCGAACCATTGGTGGAAGCTGGTGCGCGAGAACTCCGGCACCCACACCTTTGCCCGTTTGGCGTCGCAGTGGAATTCCACCAGCGTGCGGTCGATGCCCAGCGGGCGGGTGTTGCCGATGCGATAGCTGACGCGCAGTTCGGCGCGCGCGACGCGGCCGGGCTGCCAGGTCAGGCCGATGGATTCCATGAAGTGTTCGATCGCCTCAATGCCGCGATGCATAGCTGACTCCGAAAGCAGCGGGAAAAAAACCCCGCAGTGACCCGCCGCGCGTGGCGGCGGCAAACAGACGGATTATCCGTCATATCGCATTGGCGTAGAAATAGGCAGGTTTCACGCAAGATCCTGCCTGTACGCCCGCGCGGGCGATTCTTACTATCCTGTCCAGGGCCGCGCCGGCCGTGGCTCTGCGGAGCACGAGGCATCGGTCGGGCAGCCAGGCATCTTGCCGGCGGCCGCAAGCAAGGGAAGGGAATCGCATGAATACCGAAAAAATCTGGTTGGTGACGGACGCGTCGGCGGGGCTGGGCGTCACGCTGGTCAAAATGCTGCTGGACCAGGGGCACAAGGTCGCGGCCACGTCAGACGATGGCGATGCGTTGCTGGAAGCGGTGGGCGCCAAGCTCGAAGGCCGGTTCCTGCCCCTGACGGTCAATCTGGCCGACGAGCGCGCGGTGCGGCGGGCGGTGGACGCCACTGCCGCGGCGTTCGGCGGTATCGACGTTGTGGTGAACGGCGCGGGGCCGGGTGTGCAGGGCTCGCTCGATCAGTTGTCGGACGCCCAATTGCGCGGCGCCTTCGATACGCATGTATTCGGGGTGCTGAACGTCATCCGAGCGGTCATGCCGCGACTGCGCGCGCAGCGTGGCGGCCATGTGTTCAATATCTCGTCGATTCTCGGCTTCGATGGCCGCGCGCCGGGATGGGGCGCGTACAGCGCCGCCAAGTTTGCCGTCAGCGGTCTCACCGAATCCCTGGCCGCCGACGCCGCGCCGCTGGGCATCCGCGTGTCGCTCGTCTATCCGGGCGCGATGCGTGCGCGTGATGCGGAAGAATCGCCTGAGCTGGCCGCGCGCGGCGCGCAGGACTGGGACCAGGGCGGCGATCCGATCAAGGCGGCGCAGGCGCTGATCCAGGCCGCCGAGGCGCAGTACGCGCCGCTGCATCTGTTCCTGGGCCGCGACTCCTTCGACCAGGCGCGCAGCAAGATCCAGTCGGTGCAGCAAGAGCTGGCACGCTGGCGCGAGATGTCGGTGTCGATCGGAGCTGTCGACGGAAGAAGGCTGGCCGCTTAAAGGCGCACCGCGCGCCAGCCGCGTGAGGCGCGCAGCCCGCCGACGGCTTAAGGCGCGCAGCCGCTAGCTTGCCAGCAGGCCGCGCCCGGCCTGATAAGCGCCCAGCAGCGCCAGGCTGACCATGAAGCACAGCTTGAACGTGCGCGGAGACAGCCGATCGCGCAGCCGCTGCCCCAGCGCCATGCCTGCCAGCGCCGGCAGCAGCATCAGCATCGACGCGCTGGCGGCGCCAGTCGTGTAGCCGCCGTTCAGCCACAGTCCCACGGCCAGCGCCACGGTCGACACCGTGAAGGAAATTCCCATGGCCTGGATGAGCGCGTCCTTGTCCAGTTTCAGTGCTTGCAGATAGGGCACGGCCGGTATGACGAAGACGCCGGTGGCCGCCGTGATCACGCCGGTGACTGCGCCGACCGCGATTCCGATCCATGGCTCGTGCCGGGGCTGCACCGCAGGCGGCGAGCCAAATAGTCCCCAGGCGGCGTAAGCCACCAGCGCCAGCCCCAGGCAGATGGCGGCCCATTCGCCGGAGGGCGGACCCAGATACAGCGCGCCGGCCACCGTGCCGACGCAGACGCCGGCCTGCATGCCGGCGATCCGGCGCAGGACCGCGCACAATGTGACCCACGGCAACGCTTGCCACAGGTTGGTGATCAGCGACGGCACGATCAGCAGCGCCGCCGCCTGCGCCGGCGCCATCACCAGCGCCAGCAATGCCATGGAAATGGTGGGCAGGCCCAGCCCGACCACGCCTTTGACGACGCCGGCCAGGACGAAGACGGCGACAACGGCCGCGAGCAATCCGGGGTCGAAAAGATTCATGCGGGCTCGCAGTGCGCGGTGAGCGCGTCCTTGGGGCGGCCGAACAGGGCGTACGCCACGTCCTGCGACGGGCCTTCATTCTGATGGGCGGCGCGCAGCAGCCACGCGCGACCCTCGCACAGGTCGGCGGGCAGCGACGGGCCATACAGCGCCGGACCGCCGATCAGCACCATGCCCAGCATCCGTTGCGCGGGCGGGTGATCCGCCCGGGCTGCCGCGCGCAGCCACGTCAGCATCGCACCAAGGTCGCCCTGCGTTTGGGCTTCAAGGGCAAGCGCATATTGCTGGGCGGGGGTGATGGGACCGTCAAGATTGGCCTTCGCTTCGGCCCCACCTGAGGCATGCAGCGCCAACGCGATCACTGCCAGGCCCGCCCGCCACGTGGCCCGGGTGCGCAATATTGAAATCATCATGGTTTCCGCCTGTCTGGGTAGGTATGGACGCATTCTCCCGCTCGGGCCTGGCCGCGCCTATCGGGATCTCGCATACCCAGGCTATGGATGCGCCTGAGGCTCGCGTGCTACGCTTTTTCTCATGCGCTTCGACCTGACCGACCTACGCCTTTTCCTGAACGTGCACGAAACCGGCTCCATCACGGCGGGCGCAGGGCGGTCGCATATGACGCTGGCGTCGGCCAGCGAGCGCATCCGCGGCATGGAAGACGCGCTGGGCGTGCCGCTGCTGGTGCGCGAGCCCCGCGGCGTGCAGGCCACGCCCGCCGGGCGCACGCTGGTCCATCATGCCCGGCTGGTGCTGGGCCAGATCGACCGCATGCGCGGCGAGCTGGACCATTACGGGGCCGGACTCAAAGGCCATGTGCGCGTGATGTGCAACACCACGGCGCTCAGCGAATACCTGCCGCCCGTGCTGGGCGCCTTTCTCAAGGACCATCCGCATATTTCCGTCGACCTCGAAGAACGTCTGAGCCACGAGATCGCGGACGCGCTGCGCACCGGCGCGTGCGACATCGGTGTGCTGGCGGACTCGGCCGACCTGCATGGCTTGCGCACGCGCATCTTCCGCCACGACCCGCTGACGCTGATCGTGCCGCACGGCCATCCGCTCGCGGCGCACCAACAGGTGCTGCTGGAGGACGTGGCCGGGTTTGAATTCGTTGGACTGGTGCAGGGCAGCGCGCTGCAGGAGCACATCGCGCATCACGCGCGCCGCAGCGGCAAGGCGCTGTCCTATCGCGTGCGGTTGCGCAGTTTCGATGCCGTGTGCCGGATGGTGGGACAGGGGGTTGGCGTGGCGATCGTGCCGCGTGCGGCGGCGGTGCGCTATGGCCGCGCAGCGAGGGTAAGTCGCGTGACGCTGGCGGATCCGTGGGCGGCCCGCGATCTGGTGCTGTGCGTGCGCGACGATCTTCCGGCGTACGCGGCGGATTTGGTGGCGTATGCGCTGCGCGACGCG
>DMTA01000155.1 GCA_003454835.1 Achromobacter sp.
TCCCTCCCGGCCCCGCCGTCGACCTGCGCTGGCGCAATGCCGCGACTGCGCTCTCGCCTATCACGCCGGTGGGCACCTACTTGTTGCGCGCGCAAGGCGGAAAGAGCGGCGCCACGCTGGTCCTCAGCACGGAAAGTGGCCTGCTCGACGTCAAGGGCCAGGGCGGCACCGGCCCTCGCGGTTTGAACTTTCAGGGTGAGGTCGCCATCGCTCGCACGGCCAGCGAGGCCGACCGCGCCGCGCTGGACGGCCTGATGTCGACGCTGGGCCGCCGCTCTGGCGACACGGTGACGTTCAGCGTGGGGAAATCGGCGCGTTAAGTGTCG
Organism: Achromobacter sp.; assembly: GCA_003454835.1. Classification (GTDB taxonomy): domain Bacteria; phylum Pseudomonadota; class Gammaproteobacteria; order Burkholderiales; family Burkholderiaceae_B; genus Achromobacter. The sequence continues at coordinate 327 of DMTA01000155.1, forward strand.
AAGTTCATTTGAGGGGGAAGCTTGACGCCATGGAAGTCAACGACTTGGTGAAGTGTGGTTCATTTACTTTGTCCGCAATGGTTCATTGAACTTGGCGTTCTTCCCAAGAAAGTTCGTTGAACTTGGACGCTGATCGAGTCCATCACATCACGATGTTCTCCAATCCCAGCCCCCTCGCATACCGTAAAACGGCGGTGAGCTAGACTTCGCCAACCAACGACCACCACCGGCCAAGTCGAGCCATTCCGCACATACGAGTCTATACTCGGCGCCCCACCAGTCTTCGTGACACGATAGGACCGAATGAAGTCGAAGGAATTTCTCATCGCTACGCTAGGATTGTTGGTGTTGACTCAACCAACACCGTCCTTCGCGCAAAACATCAACGGCAAGAATCTCTACACGCAGAGGTGCGCGATGTGCCACGGTGCAGACATCAAAGGCACGGGGCCGTTGGCCAAGAAAAGCAATCCTCCCACGCCCGACCTCACGACTGCTGCATTCAAAAAGCGACTCAATGATTATCCGGGCGTCATCGTCTCCTCGGTAATACTTCGTCCGAACGGAGACCTGATTCCGAGAACTTTGAAGGAGAACGGTGTGAAGCTGGCACCGCACGCCTGGACCGTTCAGGATTTTCGAGATTTGAACAAGTACATGAGCGATGTGATTTCCAAGAGCCGACGATGATGTTTTACCCGTTTGACTGCTACGGGTCGGAAGCGGTCTGTCGTCAAAGACGACTCCAGGGCAATGTCGGCCGTTCGACGTCGATGCACGAATCGGCGGCGATAATGTGCTGCCCGTTGCTGTGCTCCGAGAATCAAAACTGACTATGTCCGAAAGAGCGATGCGTTGGGATGCGTGAGCGGAAGTCGACTTCCCTTGTCCCGAACGGGCTCGCGCCAGCAACGGTACTGCCGCCTGCGGCTCGGCCGCAAGCAACTCCAAGCGCAGCCGGCCACCGTCGGCGATTGCACAGTCCAACCAAGTTTCCTGAGCAGGAATGCCGTCGTGGGTATACGTCTTTAGATCGAGCGTCATATGGGGCTGCGTGGGCTGTTGCATACGGCGTTACGCCAGAAGCGCCGCCGCGGCGCGGCCCGCAATCATGTCTTCGAACAGGGCGCCGAGACTCGGGGAGACGACGCGGATATCCTCGAACTCCGGCTCGACGCCGTGCACGATGCGGCCCGAGTCGCGTTCTATCGCCAGGAACTCGTATTCGCCGGCAACGCACATGTAGATCGGCGTGTGCTGTTGCCAGAAGTTCAGGACCGCCTGCCGGCCGGCGTCGTCCAGCGCAGCCTCCAGGCTGATATCGCGCAGGGTGTGCCAAGGAAAGGCGCTACCCGCCGTGCAGTCATGGTCGGCTGCGCTCAGAAACCAGCGAGTTTGATTCGCGTTGTGCAATTCGGTGAATGTCGCCAGGAAAGCGCCATAGCCGTACGCCTCGAACGGCGCGGCCGCTGCCGTCGCGGTGGGCGTGGTCCGCAGCACCGTCCAGCCGTGAGCGGCGAGATGATCCAGGAAGCGTTGTGCCTGCGATGTCATGTCGGTTTTCTCGAATGGTAGAACAACCATCGCAAGTGCTTCAAGCGACGGCCTGCTTAGGGCTCCAATCCCGCCACCGGCAAAGCGAACAGCACGATTGCCGGATTCGCTACGACAAACCCCGTACCCGCCAGGAAGATCACTGGCGACAGCGCGCGCGCCATGTCCGCGCTACCTTGCGAGTCTTGCACCGTAATGCGATACGACTGGTCCAGCGCCGTCTGCGTGGCTCCGTCCGCCTGCGCCGCGCCCGGCGTCCCCGGCCGGGCAAGATAGCGTTTTCCCTTGAGGTGGTGCGTGTAATAGACCATCCCTTCCTTTGTGGTCTGAAAGTGCATGGCCAGCGCCTGTTCCCGATCACGCGGCGTCGCATTGTCCATCAGTTGCAAGCGCACGTAGCCCCACGTGAAGCCGTCGGCCCCGACATAAAAGTTACGCGGAATCCTTGCGGTCAGCCGGGTGCGAAAGTCAGCTTTCATCGCCTGCGCCATCGCGGGCGGCATGTCGAACAGATAGTGATACTGCGGGCCCAGCACCGCAAACGTCTTGTCGTCCGACGACACCATCAAAGTGGAGACGTTTTCGGTGTAGGTCTTGGTCGACGCGCAGCCCGCCATCAGGACGGCAAGTGCGGAGAGAAGCAGCATGGCCAGAAAGCGTTGCATGGATCCGTCTTCGATTAAGGCGCCGGACTCGCATGACGCGTGTGGATCGCGTCGATGGCCGTCAGCATGTCCGGCGAAAAGCTGGCTTCGGCATTGTCGATTTTCCCGGCCGACGTACGCCGGTGCGTGAATTACCGGAGTACGACACGAACCAGCAAACGTGTAGGCGTTGTACCCCTCGCGTCAGATTGTAGACGCCGGCAGAGTTTGAAGAACGAAGTGAGGTGTCTGACACCAAGTGATTGCGGGCGCTACGCGTCTCGCGTCACGCGCAAAATTTCTTCGGGCGACGTCTGCCCCGCATCCACCCACCGCTGCCCGTCTTCACGCATGCTGCGCATCCCCGACGCCGCCGCGGCGCGGCGCAGTTCGCGTTCGTCGCGGCCTTCGTGAATCAGGCGTCGGGCCTCGTCGTCCACCGTGAACAGCTCGTGGATGCCGGAGCGGCCGCTGTAGCCAGTGTGGTTGCAGGCCTCGCAGCCGACAGGGTGGAACACCTGCACGCCGTCTAGCATCGATGGCGTCTTGCACGCCGGACATAGCTTGCGCACCAGGCGTTGCGCCAGCACCCCCAGCAACGACGACGCCAGCAGAAACGGTTCGACCCCCATGTCCGTCAGCCGGGTGACCGCCGACACGGAGTCGTTGGTGTGTAGCGTGGCCAGCACCAGGTGACCTGTCAGCGACGCCTGCACCGCGATCTGCGCGGTTTCCAGGTCGCGGATCTCGCCGATCATGATGACGTCCGGGTCCTGGCGCAGGATGGCGCGCAGGGCCAGCGCGAAGCTCATGTCGATCTTGGCGTTGACCTGCGTTTGGCTGATGCCGGCCAGGTCGTATTCGATGGGGTCTTCCACCGTCAGGATGTTGCTAGTGGAAGCATCCAGCCGGCTCAGCGCCGCGTACAGCGTGGTGGTCTTGCCGCTGCCCGTGGGGCCGGTCACCAGCACGATGCCGTGCGGCTGGCGGATCAGGCGGTCCAGCTGCGACAGCACGCCGGGGCTCATGCCCAGCTTCTCCAGTTGCAGGCGGCCGGCCTCCTTGTCCAGCAGACGCAGCACGGCGCGTTCGCCATGCCCGGTCGGCAGCGTGGACACGCGCACGTCGATCGGCCGTCCGCCCACGCGCAGCGCGATGCGGCCATCCTGCGGCA
>DMTA01000041.1 GCA_003454835.1 Achromobacter sp.
GCGCCTGCCGCGCCGCGCACCGGCATGGTGGCCGCCACGTTCGGCACGCTGGCAAGAGCGGCCAAGACCCGCACGTTCTGGTATCTGTTCGCCACGTTTTTCGTATGCGGCTTCACGACGAACGGCCTGGTCGGCACGCACCTGATCGCGCTGTGCGGCGACCACGGCATGCCCGAGGTGCAGGCAGCCGGTTTGCTGGCCATGATGGGGATCTTTGACCTGCTCGGCACCACGGCATCCGGATGGCTGACCGACCGCTACGACCCGCGCAAGCTGCTCTTCGTCTACTACGCGTTGCGCGGCCTGTCGCTGATGTACCTGCCCTACTCCGATTTCTCGTTCTACAGCCTGTCGATCTTCGCGATCTTCTTCGGCCTGGACTGGATCGCCACGGTGCCGCCGACGCTGCGTCTAACGACGGAAGCGTTCGGCGAACGCGACGCGTCCATTGTCTTCGGGTGGATCGTGGCGGGCCACCAGATGGGGGCGGCCAGCGCCGCGTGGATGGCGGGCGCGCTGCGCGAGGCGCAGGGCAACTACTTGATGGCCTTTGTGGTGTCCGGCGCGACGGGCATCATCGCCGCCGTGCTTGCCCTGATGATCGGTAGAAAGCGCGTGGTCGCGCAGCCCGCCTGATTGCCAACCGCATGGCGGCGCCCGCCGCCATGCCATCAGGCCGCGCCGTTCCCGGTCCGGCCGCGCAGGTTGTAGGCTTTCTTGCCGCCGACGTGCTTGCGAATCAGCGCTTCGGCGCGTTCGCCATCGCGCGCCAACAGCGCCTGCACGAAGGCCTCGTGGTCCGCCACCGCCGTCGTCCATTCATCCAGGTCGAAATTGGATTTGTAGCGCAGGGCCTGCACCTGCAGGTTCAACCGGTCGTAGGAATGTGACAACGTCGGATTGTGCGCGGCGCGGTTGATTGCGATGTGCGTGCCCATGCTGGCCGCGAAGTACGCGCGGATATCGCGTTTCTCATAGTTTTCAAGCATCTGCGCATGCAGACGCGCGATCTGGGCAAGCTCCGCTTCGGACGCGCGCTCGGCGGCGCTGCGCACCGCCAGCCCTTCCAGCACAGACAGCACGTCGAAGATGTTCTCGATGTCTTCGGCGGACAGTTCGATCACCATCGCCCCGCGCTTGGGCTGCAAGGTCACGAGGCCATCGGAAGCCAGCATCCGGTACGCCTCACGCAGCGGCGTGCGGGAAATCTTCAGTTGATCGCACAGATCCCGTTCGTTCAGCCAGGTGCCCGGCTTGAGCGTGCCGTCGATGATCAGTTGGCGCAGCCGCTCCGCCACGACCGCCGGCAAGGTGGGATGGTGGATGGCCAAATCGGGGACGGACACGTCGGCAATCAAGGGTTCAGGGTTAGCCATGGGTTGTTCATGCTCGCGACTTCGACTATTTTTGTATCTGGTATACCAAACACCAACGGCATACCAACCTGACCCAAATCATAGAGCAAGCAGCCCCTGGGCAGGCCTCATCCACCAAAGGAGACCCTATGAAAACGCATGCTCGCGCCTGGATCGGCGTACTGACGCTGGCCGCCGGACTCTCGGCCGCCAGCCCCGCCCTGGCGCAGGATTATTCGAAATGGCCGGAACGTCCGATTCGCCTCGTCGTCGGGTTCGTCCCGGGCGGCGGCACCGACGTGTCGGCCCGGATTCTTTCCGCGCGCCTGTCCACCCTGCTGGGCCAGCAGGTCGTGGTCGAGAACAAGCCGGGCGCCTCCGGCCTGATCGCGGCCGATTACGTGGTGAAGGCCGACCCTGACGGCTACACGCTGCTCCTGGCCAACATGCAATCCACGGTCGCCGCCCCCTATGTCGTGCAGTCCAACATCGATCCCAACAAGGATTTCACGGCGGTGCGGTACATCGGGTCGGTGCCCAACGTGCTGGTCGTGAACCCCACCAAGCATGCTTACACCACCGTGCAGAACCTGGTGGACGACGCCCGGGCCAAGCCCAAGCAACTGCTGTACGCCTCGTCCGGCATGGGCAGTCCGCAGCACCTGAGCGCCGCGCGGTTTTCGCAGATTGCCGGCGTGTCCATGGAGCACGTGCCCTACAAAGGCAGCGGCCAGGCCATGACCGACCTGCTCGGCGGCAACGTGGACCTGAACTTCGACACCCTGCCCGGCGCGATCAACCAGATCCAGGCCGGCAAGCTGCGCCCGCTGGCCGTGACTAGCCCCGAGCGCAGCAAACGGCTGCCCGACGTGCCGACGCTGGCCGAATCCGGCATCAAGGGGTTGGACGTCGTGCAGTGGTACGCCGTCCTCGCGCCAGCCCAACTGCCCCGTCCGATCATGGACAAGCTGGATTGGGCACTCGCCCAGACGCTCGCGGACCCTGAAATCGCCGCCAAGCTGGCCGACCAGGGCATGGACCTGGGCGGCGGCCCGCAAACCCCCGCGGCCTTCGCGTCCTACGTGCGGGATGAGTGGAGCAAGTACGGCAAGCTCACCGCCAGCCTGGGCCTGAAGAAGCAGTAAGCCCCGACGCTGGCCCCATCCATCCGGCGGGGGCCCGCCCCCGCGCATGCAAAAGGAACCTCATGATTGCTACCGCTACCCCTGACACCTCGCCCATCCTGCTCGAGCGCAACGGCGACATTGCGACCGTGGTGCTGAACCGGCCCGAAAAACTCAACGCGTTCACCATCGACAGCTGGCGGCTGCTGGGCGACACGTTTCTTGAACTGGACCGCGACGACGGGGTGCGCTGCGTGCTGCTGCGCGGCGCGGGCGAGAAGGCGTTTTCGCCCGGCAATGACATCGGCGAATTCGAGACCGCCCGCAGCAACAAGCGGCAAGCGGTGGAATACGGGGCCGTCATGCGCCGCACGATCGAGGCGATCGGCGGCTGCCGCCACCCCGTGGTCGCGCAGATCCACGGCATCTGCGTGGGCGGCGGGCTGGAGATTGCCAGCCTGGCCGACCTGCGCATCTGCGGCGAAAGCTCGCGGTTCGGCGTGCCCATCAAGAATCTGGGTCTCGTGATGTCGTACTCGGAGCTGGCCCCGCTGGTTCGACTGGTCGGCCCGACCGTCGCGCTGCAGGTGCTGCTGGAGGGCAACATCTTCGACGCCGCCGAAGCCTTGCGTCTGGGCGTCGTCTCGCGCGTGGTGGCGGACGACAAGGTGGCCGACGAGGCACAGGCGGCCGCACGCCGGATCGCCGATGGCGCGCCGCTGGTGGCCCGCTGGCACAAGAAGTTCGTGCGCAATCTGGTGCAGGGTAAGACGCTGACCGACGCCGACCGCGACGAGGCTTTCGACTGCTTCGACACCGAGGACTTCCGCGCAGGCTATCGCGCCTTCCTGGCCAAGGCCAAGCCGCAATTCACCGGCCGCTGAACGAGAGATCGAGGAACACGCATGCACAACGACACTCGCGGCTCCGGCCGCTCCCCCACCTCCACCGCCCCCGCCGGCGCGCTTGCCGGCATGCGCGTCATCGAGCTGTCCCAGATCATGGCCGGCCCCACCTGCGGCATGATGCTGGCCGACCTGGGCGCCGACGTCATCAAGGTCGAAAAGATCGACGGCGGCGACGATTCGCGCCAGTATCGCGACCCGCAGATCAACGGCATCTCGGCGCCCTACCTGATGCTCAACCGCAACAAGCGCGCCATCGCGCTGGACCTGAAGCACCCCGAGGGCAAGAAAGTCCTCTTGCGCATGATCCGCGATGCCGACGTGGTGACCGAGAATTTCCGCAAGGGCACGATGGAAAAGCTGGGCCTGGGCTACGAGACGCTGCGCAAGGAGAATCCGGGCCTGATCTATTGCGCCGTGTCCGGCTACGGAACGACCGGCCCCTTTGCGGACAAAGGCGGCTTCGATCTGGTGGCGCAGGGGTTTTCCGGCTTGATGGCCATCACCGGCGAACCCGGCGGCCCGCCGCTGCGCACGGGCAATTCGGTGGCCGACATCAACGCTGGCCTGCTGGCGGCCTTTGGCGTGTTGGCCGCGTACCAGCACAAGCAACGCACCGGCGAAGGCCAGATCGTCGAGACCTCGCTGCTGGAAGCCAGCCTGCAGCAACTCTACTGGCACGCCGCCATCTATTTCGGCAGCGGCGTCTCGCCCGGCCCCACCGGATCGGCGCATGTGCTGAGCGCGCCCTACCAGGCGTTTCCCACCCGCACCGACTGGATCATCATCGGCGGCGCCAACGAAAAGAACTGGCAGCGCATCGCGCAGGCGCTTGGCCGGCCCGAGTGGGGGGAAGATCCGCGCTTTGCCCGCAACCGCGACCGCATGCAGAACCGCGATGAATTGGTGGAGGAAATCTCCGCCATCCTGAAGACCCGTGATGCGCAGGAATGGCTGGACATCTTTGACGAGGCGGGTGTTCCGGCGGGCCCCGTGCACTCGATCGCGCAGGCGTTGTCGCACCCGCAGACGCTGGCGCGTGAAATGGTGGTGGAACAGGACCATCCCGTGGCCGGCAAGGTCCGCACCGTGGGCATGCCCGTGAAACTGTCGGCCACGCCCGCCCGCTACCATCGCGCCGCGCCTCGGCTGGGCGAGGACTCCATCGCGATCCTGGGAGAATTCGGCTATGGCAAGGAAGAGATCGACGCGCTGATCGGCGCCGGGGTGGTCGCGGCCGTGGACCGTGAGCCGGTGCAGGCCTGAAGCTGAGGGAACGCAAGGCGGCAAGTCCGCCTTGCGTCCGCCTGTTTACTCCACTTCGCCCAGGTACGCCGCGCGCACCTTGGGATCGTGCAGCATGTCGCGCGCGGGACCGGACAGCGTGATCTCGCCGGACTCCATCACGTAGCCGCGATGGCTGTTTTCCAGGGCCAGGCGCGCGTTCTGCTCGATGAGCAGGATCGTCACGCCTTCGCTGGCAATGGTGCGCACGACTTCGAACACCTTCTCCACCATCAAGGGCGCGAGACCCATTGACGGTTCGTCCAGCAGCAGCAGCTTGGGACGCGCGATCATCGCGCGGCCCATCGCCACCATCTGTTGCTCACCGCCCGACAGCGTGCCGGCGGCCTGCTTGCGGCGTTCGGCCAGGCGCGGGAACAAAGTGAAGACGCGATCCGTATCCTGCCGGATCTGGGCCGCGTCGCGGCGGATGTAGCCACCCATCGCCAGGTTTTCCTCGATGGTCAGCTGCCCGAAAATGCCTCGGCCTTCGGGCACCATGACGAGGCCCTTGCGGACCAGCTCATGCGACTTCTGGCCGCCAATGGATTGCCCGGCGTAGACAACTTCGCCGCCGGCCAGCGGCACCAGTCCGCAGATGGCGCGCAGCGTCGTGCTCTTGCCCGCGCCGTTGGCGCCGATCAGGCAGACCAGTTCGCCTTCGTCCACGCGCAGATCGATGCCGCGCACCGCGCGAATGCCGCCGTAGGACACTTGCAGGCCCCGCAACTCGAGCAGGGGTTGGGATGCCGTCATGTTGCCTGGCCCTCGTTGTGGATCCGCGGATCCTGGGCAGCGCCGGCGCCCAGATACGCTTCAATGACCTTGGGATCGCGCTGCACCTGGGCGGGTTTGCCCATCGACAGCACCTTCCCGTACTCCAGCACCAGCACGCGATCGCACAGGCCCATGACGAGCTTCATGTCGTGTTCGATCAGCAGCACGGTGACGCCGTCCGCGCGGATCTTTTCGACCAGTTTGCGCAGCACTACCGTTTCCGACGCATTCATGCCCGCGGCCGGTTCGTCCAGTGCCAGCAGCTTGGGATCCGTCGCCAGCGCACGTGCAATTTCCAGGCGGCGCTGATCGCCATACGGCAGCGAGCGCGCAACGTCGTTAGCGCGATGTCCAATGCCGACGTAGTCCAGCAGCTCCTGGGCGCGCGCCTCAATGGCCGCTTCTTCGGCACGCGTGGCACGCGTGCGCAGCACCGCGCCCAGCACGCCGGCGCGGGTGCGCATGTGGCGGCCGATCATCACGTTTTCGATCGCGCTGAGGTTGGCGAACAGGCGGATGTTCTGGAAGGTGCGCGCCAGGCCCGCGTAGGCGACCTCGTGCGGCTTCTTGCCCGACATGGATTCGCCGTTGAACGTGCAGGTGCCTTCCTCGGGGATGTAAAGGCCGGTCAGCACGTTGAACAGCGTGGTCTTGCCCGCGCCGTTCGGGCCGATCAGGCCGTAGATCTCGCCCTGTTCGATATCGAAACTGACTTCTGACAAGGCTTGCAGGCCGCCGAAGCGCTTGCCCAATCCCTGGGCTTGCAGCAGTTTGCTCATGCCGCGCCTCCTTGGGTCTTGGTGGCAAGTTCGCGTTTGCGCACCGCCGACGGCCACAGGCCAGCCGGACGGAACAGCATCACGCACACCATGGCCAGGCCGAACAGCAACATGCGGATGCCTTCCGGATCCAGCACGACTTCGCCGAACAGCATGTGCTGGACGGGTTCGACCACGGCGCGCAGGAACTCCGGCAAAGCGGCCAGGATCAGTGCGCCCAGGATGACGCCCGGAATGTGGCCCATGCCGCCCAGCACCACCATGCACAGGATCGAGATGGACTCCATGAGCGAGAAGCTCTCAGGGCTGACGAAACCCTGCATCGACGCGAACAACGCGCCGGCCACGCCGCCGAACGACGCGCCCATCGCGAAGGCCAGCAGCTTGATGTTGCGCGTGTTGATGCCCATCGCCTTGGCGGCGATTTCATCTTCGCGTATGGCTTCCCACGCGCGGCCGATGCGGGAATTCTGCAGCCGCACGCAAACCACGATGATGATCAGCGTCAGCGCGAGCAGCAGGTAGTAGTACTTCTCCGGCCCGGTGAAGCGGATGCCCATCAGGTTCTGCGTGCGGCCAAACACGAACTCGCCCACCTTGAAGGTGTCGATGCGGTTGATGCCCTGCGGCCCGTTGGTGATGTTGATGGGCGCGTTCAGATTGTTCAGGAAGATGCGGATGATCTCGCCGAACCCCAGCGTCACGATCGCCAGATAGTCGCCCCTTAACTTCAGTGTCGGCGCCCCCAGCAGCACGCCGAACAGGCACGCCACCGCCAACGCGATCGGCAGGATCGCCCAGAACGGCAGATGCAGCCCAAAATGCGGCGACGCAAGCAGCGCCCAGGTGTAGGCGCCCACCGCGTAGAAAGCGATATAGCCCAGGTCCAGCAAGCCCGCAAAGCCCACCACGATGTTCAGGCCCAGCGCCAGCATCACGTACAGCAGCGCGAAGTTCAGGATGCGGACCCAGCTTTGCCCCGCCATGCCGATCACGAACGGCAGCACGGCCAGGACAACGCCGATCAGCGCGATGGCGATCAGGTTGCGGGTGGAGAACCCGCTTTTCTTCAGCGCGGTACTCATGCGCGATCTCCCACCCGTTCACCCAGGAGACCCGAGGGACGGAAGATCAACACCAGCACCAGCACGAAGAACGCAAACACGTCCTGGTAGTGGCTGCCCAGGAAGCCGCCTGTCAGGTCGCCGATGTAGCCCGCGCCCAGCGATTCGATAATGCCCAGCAGCAGGCCGCCCGCCATGGCGCCGACCAGGTTGCCGATCCCGCCCAGCACCGCGGCGGTGAAGGCCTTNNCGCCGTAATATGTGGCGACCATCATGCCGGCCACGGCGGCCAGCGCCGAGCCGATCAGGAAGGCGGCCGAGATCACCGTGTTGATGTTCACACCCATCAGGCCCGCGACCTCGCGGTTCTGCGCAGTCGCGCGCATCGCGGTGCCCAGCCGGGTCTTGTGCACGACGGCCAGCAGCCCGCCCATGATCAGCGCCGCGATCACGACGATGGCGATCTGCAGCGTGCTCATGCGCGCGCCGGCAAACTCGAACACCTGCGGCGACAGCACTTGCGGGAAGTTCAGGTAGTTGCGGCCCCAGGCCATCATCGCGACGTTCTGCAGGATGATGGACACGCCGATCGCGGTGATCAGCGCAGCCAGACGCGGCGCGCGGCGCAGCGGCCGATAGGCCACGCGTTCGGCCGTCCAGCCCACCGCCATGCACAGGGGCACGGAGACAAGCAGTCCAACGCCAAGCACGACGAAAGCCGAGGCGCCGGGATCGCCGCCCACCAGCGAAATAGCGACCGTGGTGGCCGCCATTGCGCCGATCATGACGACGTCGCCATGCGCAAAGTTGATCAGCCCGATGATGCCGTACACCATGGTGTAGCCAAGGGCGACCAGGGCGTACACGCTGCCGAGCGTGACGCCGTTAATCAGTTGTTGAATGAAGATATCCATAGGGGCCGCTGAATAAGCCTGGAAGAATCGCGCGGGGCGGCCAGGGCGCAAAGGCCTGACCGCGCGTCGCGCGCCGCAGCGCCGGACGGCGCGTGCGGACAAAGCGGGCGGACCGTGGCGCA
>DMTA01000046.1 GCA_003454835.1 Achromobacter sp.
GCCTGGCCCGCGCCGCGGACTATCCGCAGCGCCCCATCACCTTTATCTGCCCCTGGCCCGTCGGCGGCACGGCGGACCAGTCCATGCGGGCGCTCTGCCAGGTGGCGTCGGGCGTGCTGGGCCAGTCCATCGTGGTTGAGAACCGCGCGGGCGCTTCGGGCATGATCGGCACGAAGTCGCTGTCGCAGGCCCAGCCCGACGGCTATACCATCGGCCAGATTCCCATTTCGGTGGCGCGCTTTTCGCAATTGGGGCTGTTGCAGCTTGATCCGCGCAGCGAGCTGACCTATCTGGCGCGTACGTCCGGCCAGACCTTCGGCATCGCAGTGCTCGCCAGTTCGCCGTTCAAGACGTTGCAGGAAGTCGTGACTTACGCGAAAGCCAACCCCGGCAAGCTGACATACGGCCACGCCGGCATTGGCGGGGCGACGCACGTAGGCATGGAAGAGTTCGCCATGACGGCCGGCGTGCGTTTCAATGCGATTGCCTACAAGGGCGGCGCGGCTGCCTTGCAGGATGTGCTGGGCGGGCAGATCGACCTGCTGGCGGATTCAAGCTCGTGGGCGCCACATGTCGAGGCAGGCAAGCTGAGGCTTCTGGCGACCTGGGGCGAGTCGCGTGCCTCGCGTTTCAAGGAGGCGCCCACCCTGAAGGAACTGGGCTACGACGTCGTGGTCGAGGCCCCCAACGGCATCGGCGCGCCTAAAGGCCTGGACCCCGCCGTCGAGCGCAAGCTGCGCGAGGCCTTCCGCACCGCCGTCAAGAGCGACGCCTTCAAGCAGGTGGCGGATCGCATCGATGCGCCGGTCATGTATCTGGACGGGCCCGATTACCAGGCTTATGTGGCGTCGGTCTATGCGCAGGAGACCGCGCTGATCGCGCGCCTGAAACTAAAAGAAATGCTGCAGAAAGGCTGAGCCACGGTGACTTCCAATCCCTTGATCCGGCTGCACGCCAACGACAATGTGCTGGTCGCGCGGGAAGCCCTGGCCCTGGGCATGCATATCCCGGCGCTGGGACTGAGGGTGCGCGCGCAGGTGCCGGGCGGTCACAAGATTGCGGCCTGCCGCATTCCCGCAGGCACGCCGGTGCGTAAGTATGACGCCATCATCGGCGTGGCCGCCCGCGACATCGAAGCCGGCGAGCACGTGCACGCGCACAATCTTGCGCTCGCCGACTTCGAGCGCGATCCGGGCTTCTGCCGCGACGTGCGGCCGGTCGACCTGCTGCCCGAGGCCGAACGCGCAACGTTTCAGGGCTACGTACGGCCAGACGGCCGCGTTGGGACTCGCAACTTCATTGGCATCCTCGCGTCGGTGAACTGTTCCGCGACCGTCATCCACCACATCGCGCAGCACTACACGCCCGACCGCCTTGCCGCGTTCCCCAATGTGGATGGCGTGGTGGCGTTCGCGCAGACGAGCGGTTGCGGCATGTCGTCGCCCAGCGAGCATTTCGATGTCCTGCGGCGCACGCTGGCCGGCTATGCGCGGCACCCGAACCTGGCTGGCGCACTGATCGTGGGGCTGGGCTGCGAACGCAATCAGGTGTCGGCACTGATCGAATCGCAGGATCTGACCGGAGACGCGCGGGTGCGCACGCTCGTGATGCAGGACACGGGCGGCACCCGCGCCACGATCGAGGCGGGCATCCGGGTCATCGACGAGATGCTGCCGCAGGCCGATGCCGCGCGCCGCAGCAGCGTGCCGGCAAGCCACCTGAAGATCGGGCTGGAATGCGGGGGATCGGACGGCTACTCCGCCATCACGGCCAATCCCGCGCTGGGCGCGGCCATGGACATCCTGGTGCGTCACGGCGGCACGGCGATCCTGTCCGAAACCCCGGAGATCCACGGGGTGGAATACCTGCTGACGCGCCGTGCCGTCACGCCGGAAGTGGGCCAGAAACTGCTGGACCGTCTGGCTTGGTGGGAGCGGTACACGGCCGGACACAACGCGCAGTTCAACGGCGTAGTCGGCCACGGCAACCAGCAAGGCGGCCTGGCCAACATCTTCGAGAAATCGCTGGGGTCTGCCATGAAAGGCGGCACGACCCCGCTGCAGGCAGTGTACGAATATGCCGAGCCCATCGACCGCGCGGGCCTGGTCTTCATGGACTCGCCCGGCTACGACCCCGTCGCGGTCACAGGCCAGATCGCCAGCGGCGCCAACCTGATCTGCTTCACGACGGGCCGCGGGTCGATGTTCGGCTCCAAGCCCGCGCCCACGCTCAAGCTTGCCAGCAACAGCAGCATGTATGCGCGCCTTGTGGACGACATGGACATCAATTGCGGCGCGGTGCTCGACGGCGAGGTGGACATCGCGCAGATGGGACAACGCATCTTCGACCACATCCTGCGTGCGGCCTCGGGCGCGCCGACCAAGAGCGAAGCGCTGGGGCTGGGCAACCACGAGTTCGTGCCCTGGCATCTGGGCATTGTCAGCTGACCCGTCATTTCAGGAGCCTTCTCGCATGCCCGCACACAATCCCTTCAAGACGGCCCTCGCCGAGCGGCAAGCCCAGGTCGGCCTGTGGCTCTCGATGGCCGACCCCTATCTGGCCGAGGTTTCGGCCACGGCAGGCTTCGATTGGCTGCTGATCGACGGTGAGCACGCACCGAACGACCTGCGCGGCACCCTGGCCGCCCTGCAGAGCGTCGCACCCTACCGCGCCCAGCCCGTGGTGCGCGTGGTGGCCGGTGACACCGCGCTCATCAAGCAGATGCTGGACATCGGCGCAAAGAACCTGCTGGTTCCGATGGTCGACACTGCCGAGCAGGCCCGCGTCCTGGTGGCCGCCACACGCTATCCGCCGCAAGGCGTGCGCGGCGTCGGCAGCGCCGTGGGGCGCGCTTCGCGCTGGAGCGCCCGCGACGATTACCTGGAGGTCGCCGACGACGAGATCTGCCTGCTGGTGCAGGCGGAAACGGTGCAGGCGCTGTCGAACCTGGAGGCGATCTGCGAGGTGCCTGGCGTGGATGGCGTGTTCATCGGGCCGGCCGATCTGGCCGCGTCCATGGGGTATCGGGGGCGACCCGGGCATCCGGACGTGCAAGCCGCCATCGAGCGCGCCATGCGGGTCATCATCGAGCGCGGCAAATCGGCGGGCACACTGACATCGGACCCCGCGCTCGCACGCCGCTATCTGGAACTGGGATGCACTTTTGTGGCGGTCGGCGTGGACGTTCTGCTTTATGCCAATAGCGCGCGCCGGCTGGCGGCAAGTTTCATGTCACCGGACGCGCGCCCCACGGCGCCGGGTCCATCCGCCGCCTATTGAGTGACCAGACGCGGCCGATCCGTCCTGTAATCCGGTCTTGCATGACCACGCATTCAGGCATAAATTGATTGGTACCGCTTTTCGATCGGTCATCTCGATCCCCCCGCCCGAATCGCGCGCGAAGGTTGTTTTCTATCTTTTGTTCCCCCACAGGAGCGATGCGATGCGAGTAAAACACCTGCTTGGCCCAGCGACCGTAGCCCTCTCGATGCTGTTCGGGTCGGCTGTCACGGCCGCCCCCTCGGACCCCGCCCCGATCATCACCGGCAAGCACTGGACCGATTCCGACGCCAACCTCAAAAAGGCCTATCTGCTGGGCGTGGCCAACACGCTTGAGGTCGAACGCGCCTACCAGCAACGCCGTGCAGTGCCGGATACCCAGACCCTGGTGCCCAAGTTCTCCGCGGGCCTTCAGAACCAGACGCTGGACTCGGTGCGTGAGACCATCGACCGCTGGTATGCCGCCAATCCGACCCAATTGGATCGCCCCGTCATGGAGACGATCTGGTTCGAGATCGTCGTGCCTGCCACGAAGACCAAACGCACCCCCTAGGAGCCGCCATGAAGACTATCCGCACGATAGGCCTTGCCATTGCGATGGCATCGCTGGCCGCCTGCACCAACATGACCAAGGAACAGCAAGGCACCGTCACGGGTGGCTTGATGGGCGCCGCGGCGGGCGCCGGCATTGCCGCCATCGCGGGGGGCAGCGCCTGGACCGGAGCCGCCATTGGCGGTGCGGCCGGCGGTATCGCCGGCAACATCCGCGGCGCGAATCAGTAGATAGCGCGATACCGACCTGACCCGTCACCTCTGAACGCCGGCTCGCGTGCCAACGCCAGCCGGCGTTTCTGCGTCTGGACGCCCGCTTGCCCGCACGTATGCATCGCTGTCTGCATCCCCGTCGCATCCCTCTAACTGCGTCCCTTTCTGCATCCCTTTCTGCGTCCCTGCCTGCGTCGCCCTCCTTCGTCCCGCCCGCAACCACGGCTACCCGCCACGGCCATAGACTGATACGCTTTGCGCCGCGACTTCACCCGGGCGATGCGGATGTTTCTTTCATGATGTACCTGCTGTGGTCCCTGCCGGCGCTGACCGTGATCGCCGCGATCGCAAGCGGGCGTGTCAACACGACCATGGCCGCGGCGCTGGGATTGCTTGCGGCGCTGCCCATCGCCCTGCTCGCCGCGCCCGCGCCTTTCGCGCCGGCGCAACTGGCCGTCGCCCTGGAACGCGGGCTCTGGATCGGCTGGATCATCACCCCCTATATCCTCGGCGGCCTGCTGTTCTGGCAGATGGCGGCGCAGAACGGCATGACCACGGGCCCGACGGGCGGCCCGCCGGACGCCATGCGCCTCGATCGCCTAGCACGGCGCCGGTTGCTCTTCTTTGCCTGTTTCCTTGTCGGCCCGTTTGCCGAGTCCGCCACGGGTTTTGGCGTGGGCATGCTGGGTACGGTAATGCTGATCCGCCCGCTGGGCCTGAAGCCGCGCGAGATCATGGTGTTCGCACTGCTCAGCCAGACGCTGATTCCATGGGGCGCGATGGGAAGCGGCACGCTGCTGGCCTCGGCTTATGCGCGCGTGCCGGCCACGCAGCTTGCGCTGTACAGCATGGTGCCCGTGGCGCTGCTGATGGGGATATGGCTGGCGCTGTATTGGCGCACCGCCGCACGCGCGGGGTTGTCCGCGCTTGCCGCCGAACTGGGG
>DMTA01000469.1 GCA_003454835.1 Achromobacter sp.
CTGACGCCGAACATGAAGGGCTTTGAAGGGGCGCTGGCCGCCGGCGCGGACGAGATCGTGATCTTCGGCGCCGCCAGCGAGGCCTTTTCCCAGAAGAACATCAACTGCTCCATCGCCGAATCCATCGCGCGCTTCGAACCCGTGGTGCAGGCCGCCCGCGAAGCCGGCATCCGCGTGCGCGGCAGCATCAGCTGCGCGCTGGGCTGTCCCTACCAGGGCGAAGTCCCCGTCGAAGCGGTGGTGGACGTGGCGCAACGCTACCTGGCGATGCAGGTCGACGAGATCGACGTGGCCGACACCATCGGCGTGGGCACGCCCAAGCGCGTGCGCGAAGTCATGGCCGCCGTCACGCGCGTCGTGGACCCGGCGCGCATCTCCGGCCATTTCCACGACACCTATGGTCAGGCGCTGGCCAACATCCTGGCGGCGCTGGAAACCGGCATCTCCATCTTCCACACCTCGGTGGCCGGCCTGGGCGGCTGCCCTTATGCCAAGGGCGCCACCGGCAATGTCGCGACGGAAGACGTGCTGTACATGCTGCGCGGTCTGGACATCGACACCGGCGTGGACTTCGACGCCGTGGTCGACATCGGTCAATGGATGTCCGCGCATCTGAACCGCAAGGGCTCCAGCCGCGCCGGCAACGCCATCGCCGCCAAGCGCGCGGCATGATCCCCGCCGCATGACCCGCACCGCATGACCACTCAGAATGCCCCCTCCGCGCCCGAAGACCTCGCGGCGCTGCTCCGCGCCATCGGCCCATTGCCCCTGGCGGGCCAGGCCTGGCCGGACTGGGTGCGCATTCTGACGTGGGTGTTGCTTGCCGTGCTGGGCGTGCAGGTCGTCACCACCGCGATCCGCGCGCCCTCGCAGCCTTTCGACACGCTGTTGGCGGTCGCCGTGGTGCTGTGCTTCGTGGCGCTGCTGTTCGTGTCGTGGCACATGCAGACGTCCATCACCACGATCGACGACCGGGGCATCCGCCAGACCTGGTTCACCCGGCGCGAAGTGGCCTGGGAAGACGTGCGCTTCGCGCGGTTTGTCCCCATGGTGTTTTCCAAGCGGCTCGTCGTGTTCACACACCGCGGAAAACCTGTAATTTTTCAGGGCGGCACGCGGGAACTGCGCGTGGCGTTCGTGAAGATCGCACAGGTGTATCGGCGCGGTTAGCCCACGCGGTCAATCACAAAAAAACGCCCCGAGTCCGGGGCGTTTGGTTATACATGGCAATCCAGCTACGCGCCGCACTGGGCGCGTAGCCAATGCCGCCGAATCATCGAATCGGCAACGCGTACATCAACCCGCCCTGCGTCCACTGCGCATTCAGGCCACGCTTGATCTTCAGCGGGCTGCCCTCGCCCACATTCCGCTCAAAACTCTCGCCATAGTTGCCCACCTGCTTGACGATGTTGTACGCCCACTTCTCGTCCAACCCCAGATTGGCGCCGCCACCCGGCGTCACCCCCAGGATGCGCTTGATGTTGGGGTTGGCGCTCTTGGCCTGTTCGTCCACGTTCTTGGACGTCACGCCGTATTCCTCGGCTTCAATCATGGCCGACAGCGACCAGCGCACGATGTTCAGCCACGCGTCGTCGCCCTGGCGCACGAACGGGCCCAACGGTTCCTTGGAAATGATCTCGGGCAGCACGACGTAGTCGTCGGGATTCTGCAGCTTGGAAATACGGATCGACGCCAGGCCCGACGCGTCGGTCGAGAACACGTCGCAGCGGCCGGAGGCGAACGCGTTGACGACTTCGTTGAAGGTCTCGATGACGACCGGCTTGTACGACACGTTGTTGGCGCGTGCCCAGTCGGCCAGGGTGTTTTCGTTGGACGTGCCCGTTTGCAGGCAGATGGTGGCGCCGTTGATTTCCTTGGCGCTTTTCACGCCCAGCGACTTGGGCACCAGGAAGCCCTGGCCGTCGTAGAAGTTGATGCCGGCGTGGATGATGCCCAGCGCCGTGTCGCGCTGCTGCGTCACGGTGGTGTTGCGCGTCAGCACGTCGACTTCGCCGGATTGCAGCGCGGTGAAGCGTTGCTGCGAATTGAGCGGCACCACCTTGATCTTGTTCGCGTCGCCGAACACCGCAGCGGCAATCGCACGGCACAGGTCCACGTCCAGGCCCTGCCACTTGCCTTGCGCGTCCGGGGCGGAAAAGCCCGCAAAGCCCGTGGTCGTGCCGCACGCCACGGCGCCGCGCTGTTTCACGACGTCCAGCGTTGCCGCCTGCGCGCCCTGCGCTGCCGCCATCAAGAGCGCCGCACCCACCAACCCTTTTGCAATGTTCATGACCTGGATTCCTTTCTGCTACGGGGCGCGAAAACGCGCCAAGGCAAGAAGCTTATAGACATGAAGCGCCCCCGCCAAATAACGAGCGCTTATTTAGGTATGCCCCCGGCGGGTGCCGGCGGCCTGCGCGGAAAGGATAGCAATGCGGGGCGGAGGTGACGCTGCGCGCCGTCAAGCCGCCAGCGAGATCGACACCGGCTCGTTGGCCTGGCAAGCATCCAGCGCACGGCCCAGGCGGACCATGCCCTGCGCGATCTGGCTTTCGTTCATGGTGGCAAACGACATGCGCATGGCGAAAAGATCGGCCTGCGCCGCGTCAGCGTAAAACGCCTTGCCCGGCACGTAGACCACCTCGTGCTCGATGGCGTAGGGCAACAGGCGCGTCGCATCCACGTCGCCCGTCAGCCGCGCCCAGAAGAACATGCCGCCCTCGGGCTTGCTGAAGGTGATGCGGCCGTCGAGCTCGCGCGCCAGCGAGTCAGCCATGGCGGCGCAGCGCAGGCCATAGGCGGCGCGGATGCGCGGCACGTGCTCGTCGTAACGACCGTTGGCCAGATACTGGGCGACGATTTCCTGGATCCAGGCCGAGGACGCCATGTCGTCAGCCGCCTTGGCGCCGACGCAGCGGCGGCGGATCTCGGGCGGCGCGACCAGCCAGCCGATACGCAGCGCGGGCGCCATCGTCTTGGACATGCTGGCCATGTACACCGCCCAATGTCGGGCCTCGCCCTCGGCCAGCGCCGCGATGGGCGGCACGGCTTCGCCGGCAAAGCGCAGTTCGCTGTAGGGGTCGTCTTCGACGATCAGGAAGCGATGCTTGACGGCCAGCTCAAGCAAGCGCAGCCGGCGCTCGCGCGTCAGGGTGGCGCCGCAGGGATTCGAGAACGAGGCGACGACGCAGACCATCTTGGGTTTCACGCGCGCGGCCAGCTCGTCCAGCGCGTCCACGTCGATGCCGTCGGGCCCGGACGGCACGGTATGCACCGTGGCGCCCGTGTAGCGCAAAGCCTGCACGGAGTTCGGAAAGGCCGGTGATTCGATGATGGCGTGGTCGCCTGGCTGCAGCATCACGCGGGTCAGGAGCGCCAACGCCTGCTGCGAGCCGCCCGTCACGACCAGTTCCGTGTCGGCATTGCAGTGCAAGCCGCGCGCCGCGGACAGGCGCGCCAGCTCATGCCGCAGGCTGGCCTGGCCGTCGATGTTGGAATACTGCAGGCAGGCGCCTAGCCGGGCCGTGACCTGCGACGAAGCGATCGACAAGCCGTCGACGTCGAACAATTCCTGGGCCGGGTAGCCGCCAGCCAGCGAAATGGTGCCCGGACGCATGGCGTAGGGCATGAGCGATCGGATGGGCGAGGCGGGGGGATTCAGGAAGGGCGTGGCGAAGACGTATTCGGGCGCTGCACTGGACATGGCGAGGGGCTTGGAAGGAGGGGAAACGTGTCGCCCGAATGGGCGGCGCCGGACGGCATAGAACTTTGAAATATAAACAAATCTCCGCAAATTCTAAGCCTGCCCATCAGACAGGGTCAACGGCGGGTTTCAAGGCGGCGAACACCCGTGGGACGGTAGGCCCGGAACACGTCCTACACTATGGGACTTCCTGTTTTTGCCAGAGAACTGCATGACCGCCGAAGACACCATGGCCGGGCGCCTTGCCCAGATCCAGCAACGCATTCAGCAAGCTTGCGAGCGCGCGGGCCGCGATCCCGGCAGCGTGACCCTGCTGCCCGTCAGCAAGACCTTTGGCGAGGACGCCATCCGCGAGGCGATGGCGCTTGGCCTGACGCGCTTTGGCGAAAACAAGACGCAGGAGATCCGCCAGAAGGCCGCCGCGCTCGAAGGCCTTGGGCTGCAATGGGTGCTGATCGGCCACCTGCAGACCAACAAGGCCAAGGACGCCGCCCGCGACGCTGCGGAAGTGCAATCCCTGGACCGCGTGGAACTGGCCGACGCGCTGCACCGCCGCCTGCAAAATGAGGGTCGCACCCTGGACGTGCTGGTGCAGGTCAAGACCTCGTCCGAGCCCAGTAAATCCGGCATGGAGCCTGAGGAGGTTTCGCCGTTTCTGCGTCGCATTGCCTCGGAATACCCGACGCTGCGCGTGCAGGGCCTGATGACGCTCGCGGTCAACTCGCCCGATCCCAATGACGTCCGCGCCTGCTTTCGCGCGCTGCGCGAGCTGCGTGATGGACTGGTCCAGGAGAACATTCCCGGCGTGACGCTGGACCGCCTGTCGATGGGCATGAGCGGCGACTTCGAGTTGGCCATCGAGGAAGGCTCGACGGAAGTCCGTATCGGGTCGGCCATCTTTGGCGCACGGCACTATCCGGATCCGCAATAACGCGGCTTGGTGCGGACTATCGCCAACGGGTAGCGGCCGCAATAGGCGGAAGGGAAGCGGTTTGAGGGGGCTCCATTCACGGGCCCCTTTTTGCATAGGCGCGAGGCATAATAGCGACGCAAAAAAATGTGGCGCAAGTTGACGTCGATCAACACGCGGACGCCGCGCTCACGATACCCCGCACGAGGAGACACTTCATGCACAAGCAAGCAAAGCGCCTGCTGGCGCTTGCCGCCCTGTCGCTGGCCGCTACCGCGGCCGCAGCCCAATCCTGGCCCACGCAACCGGTCCGCTGGATCGTTCCCTATCCCGCCGGCGGCGGCACCGACGTGGTCGCACGCACGGTGGCCAGCAGCCTGGAAAAGACGCTTGGCCAGACCATCGTGGTCGAGAACCGTCCGGGCGCCGGCACCATCATCGGCGCCACCGCCATCGCCCAGGCGGAACCGAACGGATACCTGGTGGGCACCGCCGACTCGGGCACGCTGGCCTTCAATTCGTCGCTGTACGCCAAGCTGTCGTACGACCCCGCCAAGTTCACCTACATCGGCGGCATCGCCAAGTTCCCGCTGCTGCTGGCCGTGAACGTCAACTCTCCCTACAAAACGGTCGAAGACGTGCTTGCCGCGGCCAAGAAGGAACCGGGCAAACTGACGTCGGCCTCCGCCGGCGCTGGCTCGCCGCACCACCTGGCGCTGGAGCTATTCAAGCAGCGCACCGGCGCCAACGTGCTGCACGTTCCCTACAAGGGCGCCGCGCCCGCCATCCAGGATCTGCTGGGCGGCCAGGTGGACATGATGTTCATCGACCTGGGCTCTGGCCTGCCCAACGTCAAGGCCGGCAAGCTGCGCGTCTTGGCCGCCGCCACGCCCGAGCGCGTGACGGTGCTGCCGGATGTGCCGACGATGGCCGAACAAGGCGTCGCCAATTTCACGGCCTATGCCTGGCAAGGCCTGGTCGGCCCGGCCGGTCTGCCTGACGCGGTAGTGAAGAAGCTTTCCGCGGACCTGGACGCCACGCTCAAGTCGCCCGCGGTGTCGCAGAAGATGCTGGACATGGGCGTCATCCCGATGCCTATGTCCGCGCAGGACTTCAAAACGTATGCCGATCAGGAGCGCAGCGCCTGGGCGGAAGTCATCAAGAAGGCGAACATCAAGCTGGAGTGATCGCCCCGGCGTCACGCAGCAATGGGAAAGCCGCGGTCATCGGACCGCGGCTTTTTTCATGGCGTGCCTGGGACGGCGTCAGACACCGAATCACCCCGCCACGACAGGAATCTGCCGGGGCTGCGCCTCGCGCACGCGCGGGATGCGCAGCGTCAGAAGGCCCTGCTTCAGGCTGGCGCTGATCTGCGCACGATCAAACTCCTGCCCCAGCCGGAACGACCGGCGAAAGAGCGGCGCACGCATCTCGCCCAGCACCAGCCGCAGATCGCTGGGCGTCTCGACCGAGGCCTCGCCTTCGATCTGCAGCACGTCGGACTCGACGTTGATGCGCAGCCTTTCCTTGGACACGCCGGGCAGGTCCGCCAGCAGCGTGATGCCCTCCTTGTCCTCGAAGATATCCACGGCCGGCACGGTCACCCCGCGTCCGTCGCGCTTCTCAGAAACGGCCGCTTCGGCGGGCACGGTCAGATCTTTGCGTTCATTCATGATCGGTACTCCTATGCGGTTGCGTTGACGGGTCACTGCACAGTCACGGTGCGCGGCTTGGCCGATTCGCGGCGCTTGATGGAAATGGCCAGGCAGCCGTCCGTATATCGCGCCTGCACGTTGTCCGGATCCGCGTCGGCCGGCAGCTCGATGATGCGCGTATAGCGGCCCTGCGTGCGTTCGCGCGCGTAATAGCGGGCGCCTTCGGGAAGTTCCTGCGGCCTTCGTTCGCCGCTGATGGTCAGCAGACTCTTCTCGATCGACACGTTCAGGCCCTCGGGATCCATGCCGGGCACGAAGGCGACGACTTCGATGGAATCCCCCGACACGCCGACGTTGACCGGCGGAAAGTAAGCCTGCGGCGTGGCGCGCAAGGCGGCAGGTACGCCGGCGTTGCGAAGCACGCGGCCCATGTGTTCCTGAATTGCGTCGAACGCGCTGGCAAAGCCGTTATCGCTAAAAGGAAAGGTGCTCATGAAGGTCTCCTCGAACGAAAAAAGGGACCGATGCAGACGCATCACAGACGCGACTTGCGCAACCGGATGTCTGATCGCTTCAATCCGAGTATGGGATCGGTTTTTGGCGTTTCAAGAGGGCTTTGCGGTCCGGCAAAACACGCCCCGCGCACAGTCCGGAAGCCAAAAAAAAACCGCGGCCATCCCTGGCCGCGGTTTCCATCTGGCGCGCTGACGTCTACACCAGAACGCGCTCGATCCCGCCCGCGTTCGCACGGCGCACGTAGTCTTCCATCCAGCCTTCGCCCAGGATGTGGCGCGCCATCTCGACCACGATGTAGTCGGCCTCCATCTTGGTGTCGCCCTCGTAGCGCGACAGGCCCTGCAGGCACGACGGACACGAAGTCAGGACCTTCACGTCGCCCGTGAAGCCGTCGCTGCGGATCGCGGCGTCGCCCTTGAGCAGTTCTTCCTGCTTGCGAAAGCGCACCTGCGTCGAGATGTCCGGACGGCTGACCGCCAGCGTGCCCGACTCGCCGCAGCAGCGGTCGCTCTTGACCGCGCCATCGCCCACCAGCGCGCGCACGGTCTTCATGGGTTCCTGCAGTTTCATCGGCGTGTGGCAGGGGTCGTGGTACATGTAGCGCACGCCCTTGGCCCCTTCCAGCTTGATGCCCTTTTCCAGCAGGTATTCGTGGATGTCGATCAGCCGGCAGCCCGGGAAGATCTTTTCGAATTCATACCCGGCAAGCTGGTCGTAGCAGGTGCCGCAACTGACCACCACGGTCTTGATGTCCAGGTAGTTCAGCGTGTTGGCCACGCGGTGGAACAGCACCCGGTTGTCGGTGATGATCTGCTCGGCCTTGTCGGTCATGCCGTTGCCGCGCTGGGGATAGCCGCAGCACAGGTAACCGGGCGGCAGCACGGTCTGCACGCCCGCATGCCACAGCATGGCCTGCGTGGCCAGGCCCACCTGCGAGAACAGACGCTCGGAACCGCAGCCGGGGAAGTAGAACACCGCTTCCGTGTCGGCCGTGGTGGCCTTGGGGTCGCGGATGATCGGCACGTAGTTCGCGTCTTCGATGTCCAGCAGCTTGCGCGCGGCCTGCTTGGGCAGTCCGCCGGGCATCTTCTTGTTCACGAAGTGCACCACCTGCTCGCGCAGCGGCGGCTTGCCCACCGTGGCGGGCGGCTTGGCGGTCTGCTTCTTGACCAGGCCGGAAAACAGGTCGTGCGCGGCGCGCTGCACCTTGTAGCCCACGCCCACCATCGCCTTGCGGGTGGCGTTGATGGTGGCCGGATCCTTGGCGTTCAGGAAGAACATGGCGCTGGCCGTGCCCGGGTTGAACGACTTGCGGCCCATGCGCCGCAGCACGGCGCGCATGTTCATCGACACGTCGCCGAAGTCGATATCGACCGGACAGGGGTTGTAGCACTTGTGGCAGACGGTGCAGTGGTCGGCAACGTCCTCGAACTCTTCCCAGTGCTTCAGGCTGACGCCGCGCCGCGTCTGCTCTTCGTACAGGAAGGCCTCGACCAGCAGAGACGTCGCCAGGATCTTGTTGCGGGGCGAATACAGCAGGTTCGCGCGCGGCACGTGGGTAGCGCACACGGGCTTGCACTTGCCGCAGCGCAGGCAGTCCTTGATGGATTCCGAAATGGCGCCGATGTCGCTTTGCTGCATGATCAGCGACTCGTGGCCCATCAGGTTGAAGCTGGGCGTCCAGGCGTGGCGCAGGTCCGCGCCAGGCATGAGCTTGCCGGCGTTGAAGTGGCCGTTGGGGTCCACGCGCCGCTTGTAGTCCTGGAACGGGGCCAGTTCGGCCTCGGTCAGGAATTCGTACTTGGTCAGGCCGATGCCGTGCTCGCCCGAAATCACGCCATCCAGATCGCGCGCGATCTGCATGATGCGTTCGACGGCGGCATGCGCCTCGCCCAGCATCTCGTAGTCGTCCGAGTTGACCGGGATGTTGGTGTGCACGTTGCCGTCGCCGGCGTGCATGTGCAGCGCGACGAACACCCGGCTCTTGAGCACGCGGGCATGGATGGCAACCAGCTCGTCGACGATCTTCTTGTACGCGGCGCCCGAGAAGGCGCGCTGCAGGCCGGCCAGCACTTCGGTCTTCCAGGAGACGCGAATGGTGCGGTCCTGCACCACGTCGAAAACGCGGGCGCCAGGTTGTGCCGCCAGACGCGCGGTCAGCGTGGCGTGAAGCTCGCCCAGGCCAAGGCCTTCGAGTTGCGGCAGCGCGTCGCCCAGCGGCAGGTCCAGATTGTCCAGCAGCCACTGCCAGCGCTGGCGCGTGGCGGCGATCAATTCGATCGCCTGGCGCGTGCGCTCGGCCAGCACTTCGGCGCGCGTGGTTTCGATATCGGCGTCGTCGATCTTGCCGACAGGCAGCGGCGTGCACAGGTAGGCATCCAGCTCGCCCAGCAGCTTGAGCTTGTTGCTGGTCGACAGTTCGATGTTGATGCGCTCGATGTGATCCGTGTATTCGCCCATGCGGGGCAGCGGGATCACGACGTCTTCGTTGATCTTGAAGGCGTTGGTGTGGCGCGCGATCGCGGCGGTGCGCGAGCGGTCCAGCCAGAATTTCTTGCGCGCCTCGGGGCTGACGGCGACAAAACCTTCGCCGTGGCGCGTGTTGGCAAGGCGCACGACTTCGCTGGCGGCCGCGGCCACTGCGTCATCATCGTCGCCGACGATATCGCCGATCAGGACCATCTTGGGCAGCACGCCGCGCTTGCTCTTGGTGGCGTAGCCAACCGCGCGCAGGTAGCGTTCGTCCAGGTGCTCCAGGCCGGCCAGGATGGCGCCGCGCGCCTTGCCTTCGCCGTCCAGGTAACCCTTGACCTCGACGATCGACGGGATGGCGTCGCGCGCCTGCCCGAAAAATTCCATACAGACGGTGCGTGTATGACGCGGCATGCGGTGCAGCACCCAGCGCGCCGACGTGATGAGACCGTCGCAGCCTTCCTTCTGGATGCCGGGCAGGCCAGCCAGAAACTTGTCAGTGACGTCCTTGCCCAGGCCTTCCTTGCGGAAGACGCGGCCGTGGATTTCCAGCGTTTCGGTCTTGAGCAGGCGCTCGCCGGGTTTGCCCTTGCCGTCGAACCACTTGAGCTCGAAACGGGCCAGCTCCACGTCATGGATCTTGCCCATGTTGTGGTCCAGGCGCGTGACTTCCAGCCAGTTGCCGTCCGGATCCACCATGCGCCACCAGGCCAGATTGTCCAGCGCGGTGCCCCACAGCACGGCCTTCTTGCCGCCGGCGTTCATGGCGATGTTGCCGCCCACGCACGAAGCTTCGGCGGACGTCGGGTCCACGGCGAACACGAAGCCGGCGGCCTCGGCCGCTTCGGAGACGCGCTTGGTGACCACGCCGGCGCCGGCGTGGATGACCGCGACGGGCTCGGTGAGGCCGGGCAGGATACAGGACTCGACCTTGCCCAGCTTGTCGAATTTTTCGGTGTTGATGACCGCCGACTTCCAGGTCAGCGGAATGGCGCCGCCGGTGTAGCCGGTGCCGCCGCCGCGCGGCACGATGGTCAGGCCCAATTCAATACAGGCGGTGACCAGCGCGGCGATTTCGTCCTCGGTGTCCGGCGTCAGCACCACGAAGGGGTACTCGACGCGCCAGTCGGTCGCGTCCGTGACGTGCGACACGCGCGACAGGCCGTCGAACTTGATGTTGTCGCGCGCCGTGATGCGGCCCAGCACCTTCTGCGCCTGTTTGCGCATCATGGCGGTCTGGTCGAACTCGCCCTCAAACGCGGCAATGGCGGAACGCGCCCGGGCCAGCAACCCAACCACCTTCTCGTCGCGATGCGGATCGTGGCCGGCTTCGGCGGGCGCGCTCGGGTCGCGGCGCTTGTCGATCTCGCTCAGGCGATGATGCAGCGCTTCGATGAGCTGCTTGCGGCGCTTGGGGTTGTCGAGCAGGTCGTCCTGCAGATAGGGATTGCGGCGCACGACCCATATGTCGCCCAACACTTCGTAAAGCATCCGGGCGGAACGGCCGGTGCGGCGCTCGCCGCGCAGGTCGCTCAGCAGGCTCCAGGCGTCTTCACCCAATAGCCGGCCCACGATTTCGCGGTCGGAAAACGACGTGTAGTTGTAGGGGATTTCGCGCAGTCGCGCGGGTGCTGCGGGCGGCATCGCCCCGTTCAAGATGTGGCTGGCGAGTGGGGCGTTCATGGCGGCAACAGGGGGCCCTTAAAAAAGTATTTTATGCCATTGTCCTGACCTGGCCCCTATTCCGGTGAGCAAGCCGTCCAAAAGCGCGACGGGAACGGCACGTACCGTCCCTGTTTCAGTTCAGGGTCAGGGCTAGATTTTTCCTGGGAAGAACCAAAGCAGTCCGGCAGTCATGAACAGGTAGCGCATGAATTTCCCGATGGCCATGTAGAACACGCACGGCCAGAAGGACAGGCGCAGCCAGCCGGCAACCGCGCACAGCGGATCGCCCACCGCGGGCAGCCAGGACAGGAGCAGCGCGGGCGGTCCCATGCGGTGCAGCCAGTCGTGGGCTCGTTCGTTCCAGCGGCCGCGCATGCGGCCGCCCTCGGTCGCCTTGGGGTGCGGATGCGGGTGCTTTTCCTTCCAGCGCTCGACCGCCTTTTCGGCGCCCAGGCCCATCGCGTAGCTGATGGCCCCGCCCACGGTGTTGCCGGCCGTCGCCACCAGGATGGCGGGCCAGAACATGTCGGGCGATAGCTTGATGTAGCCGAACACCGCCGGTTCGGAGCCCAGCGGCAACAGCGTCGCGGACACGAGCGAGACGGTGAAGATGGCCGACAAGCCCACCGAGGGCAGCGCGAGCACCCCCAGAAGCCAATGAACTGCGGATAAGAGACTTTCTTCCATGGTTGCGGCAGTGTAGCCGCGGCAAACCCGGAAGGCGACACGCATTTCCCTGCAATAATCTTGGCCAGTCCTCACTCTTGCCCTGTTGCGCGGTCCATGTCCACTGATTATCTGAAACGCATCCTGACTTCCAAGGTTTACGACGTCGCGGTGGAATCCCCGCTCGAGGCAGCGCCCCTGCTGTCCCAGCGGATGTCGAACACGATGTTGCTCAAGCGCGAGGATACCCAGGCGGTGTTCAGCTTCAAGCTGCGCGGCGCGTACAACAAGATGGCCAACCTGAGTCCGGCGGCGCGCAATCGCGGCGTCATCGCGGCCTCTGCAGGCAACCACGCCCAGGGCGTCGCCCTGGCGGCCTCCCGCCTGGGCTGCCGCGCCGTGATCGTCATGCCCACGACCAGCCCGCAGGTCAAAATCGACGCCGTGCGCCGCCTGGGTGGCGAGGTCGTGCTGGCCGGCGAAAGCTTTTCGGACGCCTATGCCCATGCGCAGGTGCTGGAAAAGAAAGAGAAGCTGACCTTCGTCCATCCCTTCGACGATCCCGACGTGATCGCCGGCCAGGGCACCGTGGGTATGGAAATCCTGCGCCAGCACCCCGGTCACATTGACGTGATCTTCGTGGCGATCGGCGGCGGCGGCCTTATCGCCGGGGTGGCAGCCTACATCAAGCAGCTGCGGCCCGAGATCAAGATCATCGGCGTGCAGACCGAGGACTCCGACGCCATGCTGCGCAGCGTGCGCGCGGGACGGCGCGTGCAGTTGAACGACGTAGGGCTGTTCTCGGATGGCACGGCGGTCAAGATGGTGGGCGCCGAAACCTTCAAGCTGGCGCGCAAGTACGTCGACGATTACGTGGTGGTCAACACCGATGCAATCTGCGCCGCCATCAAGGACGTCTTCCAGGACACGCGCAGCGTGTTGGAGCCGGCCGGCGCCATGGCCGTGGCGGGCGCCAAGCAGTACGCGGCCGAACACAATCTCAAGAACAAGACGCTGGTGGCCATTGCCTGCGGCGCCAACATGAACTTCGACCGGCTGCGCTTCGTGGCCGAACGCGCCGAGGTCGGCGAAATGCGCGAGGCCGTCTTCGCCGTCACCATGCCCGAGCAGCGTGGCAGCTTCCGGCGTTTCTGCGAATTGGTCGGCGAACGCAGCGTCACCGAATTCAACTACCGCATCTCGGATGCGGACCGTGCCCACGTGTTCGTCGGCATCCAGGTATCTTCGGCCGCAGAACCCGACAAGATCGCGGCGAACTTCCGCCGCCACGGCTTCGACACGCTGGACCTGACCCATGACGAAATGGCCAAGACCCACTTGCGCCACATGGTGGGCGGACGCTCGGCGCTGGCGCGCAACGAACTGCTGTACCGCTTTGAATTCCCCGAGCGGCCCGGCGCGCTGATGCGCTTTCTTAACGCGATGAATCCCGACTGGAACATCAGCCTGTTCCATTACCGCAACCAGGGCGCCGATTATGGCCGCATCCTGATCGGCATCCAGGTCCCGCCCGCGGACAAGAAGCAGTTCCGCAATTTCGTGGCGGAACTGGGCTATCCGCATTGGAACGAAACCGACAACCCGGCGTACAAACTTTTCTTGTAGCCGCTGCGATTCAGGTGTCCTGAATGCGAGAGGGCCTCCTTGCGGAGGCCCTTCCCTTCTGTGCGCAAGGCGCGCCCGGCTGAACCCGATCTAGGGGGGGTTCGCTGTCACTCAGCGGTCCACGGAGAATGGCCCGCACATTCAGCAAGGTTCAACCGGACGTCCTGACGCTTAGAAACGGTGGCGCAGGCCGATGGCGACAGCCGTGTCGGTCGCGTCGTGCTGGAACGCATAGTTGTCGCCATACGAGGCGTACGCGTACAGGTTCGTGCGCTTGGTGAAGTCATACGTGTAGCCAAGGCTGTACACGTTGAACGTCGCGTCGTCGCCCGTCAGCTTGTCGTTGCTGGCGGTGGCGCGCTGCCACGAGCCGAAAACGGCGTGACGGCCCAGCGGCACGGTGGCGCCGAGCATGTACGAGTTGGCGCGGAAGCCATCAGCCAGCTTGAACGAACCCAGCTTGTTCATGCCGTCGGGCGTAGTGCCCATGTTCTGGCCGATGAACCAGCCGTCACGGGTCTGGCCGAAAGCCGCCGCGATCTTCACGACTTCAAAGTCGTACGAACCGCCGACGATGTATTCCTGAATGCGCGCCGCGTCCTTGCCGCCGACGCGGTCGTTGGACGGATTGAAGCGGTCATAGGCGGCCGCCAGATTCAACGGGCCGTTGACGTACTGCACACCGGCAGTGATCACACGGTTGTTGTTGCCCGTGGCGAAACCCTTCTGCGTCGTATCGGCGACGGTGTCGTCCGCGCTGAACGCGTAGCCGAGGCCGACCTTCAAACCGCCCAGGCTGGGGGTTTGATACAGGACCATGTTGTCCAGGCGCATCGTGTTGGCGCTGCCGAACGTCGTGCCCATGTTGGCGTTGTTGTAGCTGATCGAGAACGGGTCGATCGAGCCGAAGTACTTGGACGCCAGGTTTGTCTGACGGCCGAATTCCAGACGGCCCCACGAATCGCTGTCCAGGCCAACCGTTGCTTGACGGCCGAACAGGCGGTCGTTCTGCAGCGAGTTGCCGTTCAGGGGACCGAAGCCGCCTTCCAGCGTGAACACGGCGCGCAGGCCGTCGCCCAGGTCTTCCGTGCCGCGCAGGCCGAAGCGCGAGCCGCTGCTCACGCCCTGCACCGCACCGATGCGGCTCTGCGAGTCGCCCTTGAACTTCACTTTTTCGTAGCCGAGGCCAGCGTCGATCAAGCCGTACAGCGTCACGGAATCGGCGGCCTGCGCGGCGCCGGCAAAGCCGGTCAGCAACGCGACGGCCAAAAACGTCTTCTTCATTTGAATCCCCAAAATGGCGAGATGAAAGGCGCATTGCGGGGCATCGCCAGACATCGCGAGCCCTCGCATGCCGCAGCGTTGAATCGAGCGGCGATGCACTGGGCGTAGTGTCCGGCTTGTAGCAGTTCGTAGTAACCCGGATTTCGACGAACTACTTTCCATGATTGGGATAATGACGCAAAGCTGAAGGCCTGCCTTGTTCCAAAACGCGTGCTAAAGCCTTGATCTCAAATATGAATCATTGCTCGCATCACAGGCTCGCAAGCTCAGATTCGGCGTCCGGCGCCATTCCCGCCGGCAACAGATGTAGCGCGAACGGAATAGTTTTGCGGCATAAACGCCACACTGTTTTGGTCAGTGGTGAAAACGCAAGGCGCAAAAAAAACCCCTCGGCGTCACAAGGGGTTCTTTCGGTGACCTGCGGGGCGGCGAGGCGCGCCAGTGCTGGAAATCAGCGGCCCTTGGGCGGATAGTCCAGTTCGCCAAACGTGTATTCGCCGCGCGCCTTGGCGTCGGCCAGTTCCTGGCGGACTTCTGCACGGCTCTTGCCGGCGGTCTGCGCCACGGTCTTGGGCGGGTAATCCAGTTCAGCGCTCGTCACCTGGCCAGCGGCCTTGGCGCTTTGCAGTTCCTGCTGCACCTGTTCGCGCGACAGGCTGGTGGTCTGGGCGACGGCGGGCGGATAGTCCAGTTCGCCAAACGTGACGGTGCCTGCGGCCTTGGCGGCTTGCAGTTCCTGCTGGACCTGTTCACGCGTCTTGCCATCGGCGTGAGCGGCGGACATGCCGACCAGGGTAGCGGTAACCATGAGTGCGGTTGCTAGGGCTTTCATTGAGATGACTCCATCCTAAACGTTGCACATCGTCTTGCGCCGGGTTGGCGGCATTCGATATGACAATTTGATTGCTGGGACGAAGTATCTGGTTATTAGCGCTTGGTAGAAACCCTTAATTTGGTGAACATATTTGCACGGATGGGACAATTGCAAGTCGTATCCGTGCGGAACGCAGTCTGTGAACGCCTTGCCAGACTCACTCACTATGCGCATGTTCCTTGCGCTTATTCAGTTTCCCGCAAGTTAGGTAACGCAATTTGAACGCTGCGCGCATTCACACTGTTGTGCGATTCGGAGAAATAGACATTTCTACTGGCGGGACAATAATTCCATTTATCATACGAATCTGCCAGAAATGGAAATTTGAGTTTCGAGGACATTCATGGACATCCAGCTTAACGACATCGCGCTATTCGTCGAGGTCGCCAAGCGCAAGAACTTCAGCCACGCCGCCGAAGCCCTGAATATCCCGACTTCCACGCTGTCGCGCCGGGTCAGCGAGCTGGAACGCAGCGTCGGCATGCGGCTGCTCAATCGCAGCACGCGCAAGATCGACCTGACCGAAGCGGGCGCCATCTATTTCGAGCGCTGCCGGCACATCGTGGAAGAAGCGCGAATCGCGCACGACCAGTTGCTGGACATGGCGGTGCAGCCCAAGGGCCGCCTGCGGATTTCGTTGCCCACCAGTCTTGCGCAGTTGTTCCTGCCCGCCGTGATCCGCGAATTCCGCGAGCAGCATCCCGATATCGAGTGCGATTTCGACCTGAGCATGCGCCCGATCGACCCCATCAGCAATCCGTTCGACCTGATCCTGCGTTTTGGGCAGCAACCTGATTCGAGCCTCATCTCGCGCAAGATCGTGTTGATGGCGCACCAACTCTATGCGTCGCCTGAATATCTGGCCCGCCACGGCGAACCGCGCGTGCCCGCGGACCTGACGCACCACGAATGCCTGCGCCCTACCATGCGCGAGGAGTCGTCCTTCTGGATGCTCCATTCGGGCGACAAGGTCGAGCGCGTGCAGGTGTCCGGCCGCCTATCGGCCAATAACGTCGGGATGCTGGGGCGATTGGCCGGCCAAGGGCTGGGCATCACGCCGCTGCTGGTGTTCGATGCGATGGAGCGCGCCATCAAGCAGACGGGTCTGGTGCGCGTGTTGCCGGAATGGAGCCTGACTCCGCTGCCGTTGTTTGCGTTGCTGCCTTCGCGCATGCTGCCCGCCAAGACAAAGGCGTTCCTGGATTTCATCCAGCCTCGCCTGTCGGAAGCGTAGCAAGCAAACGATGGTGAAGGACGGTGCCGATGGATGGCACCGAAAAACGGCACCGAACTGCGGCGTCGTTATGCCGACACGGCCTACGGTGTCGTGTCCGCGCCGTACTGACAGACCGTGTAGAGCGGCGTGCCGGTGGCGGCCACCTTGGCGGAACCGCCCAGATCCGGCAGGTCGATAATGGCGGCGGCTTCCACCACGTTGGCGCCCAGGCGCTGCAGCAGCTTGATGGCCGCGAGCATCGTGCCGCCGGTGGCGATCAGATCGTCCACCAGCAGGACGCGCTGGCCCGTGCGGACCGAATCGGTATGCATCTCGACGGCCGCGTTGCCGTATTCCAGCGAGTATTCCTCGGCCACCGTGCGATAGGGCAGCTTGCCCTTCTTGCGCACGGGCACGAACCCCAGATTCAGCTCATAAGCCAGCACGCTGCCCACGATGAAGCCGCGCGCGTCCACCCCAGCCACCAGGTCCAGGCGCTGGCGCATGTAGCGATAGACGAAGAGATCGATCAGGACACGGAACGCACGAGGGTCCTGCAGCACCGGCGTGATGTCGCGGAACGTGACACCGGGTTGGGGCCAGTCCGGAACGCTGCGGATGGTGCGCCGGATGAACTCGGCGTTGTCGGTCTGCATGGAATCGGCCCTGAAGAATTGAAGCAAGGCGAACTATAACCGCGCCGCCGCGCTTAAGCCAGGATTGCCGCGCGCGATGACATGTCATGCAATTGCCCTTCACGCAACACATGGCAACGATGTACCGCCCCTTCGGGCAATGCCGCATGCGTGGCCAGCACCACGGTGCGTCCGCGCACCGCGTGTTCCAGATCCGCGAAGAACGTGGCTTCGGCCGCGGCGTCCAATCCCGCAGTCGGTTCGTCCAGCACGATGACGGCGGCAGGCGCCAGCAAGGCTCTGGCCAGACACAGGCGCCGCGCCTGCCCGGCCGACAACTGCGAGCCCGTCTCGCCGGCCCACGTGTCCAGGCCATCGGGCAGGCCGCGCACGAAATCGCCGAGCCTTGCCGCGTCCAGGGCGCGCCACAAGGCGGCATCGTCGGCATCGGGATCGCCGATCAACAGATTGGTGCGCAGCGTGCCCAGAAACACGGGCGCGTCCTGCGACAGCAGGACGATCCGCCGATGCCAGTCAGCCTGCGCGCAATCGCGCGCATCGCAACCGCCGAACCGGACCTGCCCCGCTTGCGGATCTTCGAGCCTCAGGATCAGATGCAGCAGCGTGGACTTGCCCGCGCCGCTGCGGCCGATGATGCCGAACACCTCGCCGCGCGCAATCGAAAACGACACGTCCGACAGCGCCGCGACGGGGCCCGCGGAGCCCCGGTATTGCTTCTGCAGGCCCTCGAACACGATGTGCGCGTCGCGCGCCAGCGATTGCGCCGCGCCGGCGGCGTCCTGGGGCAGGGAAAGTTCGCGTTGCATCGTTTGCCTAGAAGACCGGAATCACCGAGCCTTCGAACTTGGTCAGGATGAACTGGCGCACTTCTTCGGAGTGATAGGCCTTGACCAGCGCGGGCACCCACGGCGCATCCTTGTCCTTCTCGCGCACGACGATGATGTTCACGTACGGATTGTTTTCTTTCTTCTCGACCGCGATGCCGTCCCGCGTGGCGATCAGCCCGGCCTGGTACGCAAAGCTGTTGACAATGGCGGCGGTGTCGACGTCGGGCAGCGAGCGCGCCAGCACGACCGATGCGCTTTCCACGAAATTGAGCTTCTTGGGATTGGACGTCACGTCGGCCAGCGTGGCGGTGCCGGTGGCCGGATCAAAGCCTTCTTTCAGCGTGATCAGGCCCTGGTCGCGCAGGATGACCAGCGCGCGCGTCTGGTTGCTGGGGTCGTTGGGAATGCCGACCTTCGCGCCTTCCGGCAAGTCCTTGAGCGACTTGTACTTCTTGGAATAGAACGCGATGGGCGAGATCAGCGTGTTGGCCACGGGCACCAGCTTGTAGCCGCGCTGCTTGATCTGGTCGTTCAGAAAGGGAATGTGCTGGAAGGCATTGGCCTCCAGGTCGCCATTGTTCAGCGCCTCGTTCGGGCTGGCGGTGCCGGTGATGACGACGGGCTCGACGGCCAGGCCGTTCTTCTTGGCCACCTGCGTCACCACTTCCCATATCTGCTCGTCAACGCCGCCACGCACGCCCACCTTGAGCGGCTTCGGGTCCGCCGAGAACGCCGGGCCATGGAACATGGCGGCCGAGGCCAGCACGGCGCCCAACAGGCGCTTTAACAGCGGCGCCCATGCCATGCGCGACTGCCGCGCGCCTTGGGAAACGCCTGCATCCGCGGAGGCCCCGGCGGCAAGAATACGGATAGTCATGATGGAATCGCCTCTAAGTCAACGCAGTTATGAGAGAGACGATTCTAGGGACGGGGCTTATGCGCGCGAACGAATAGTTGGTTGAGTCGTTATTACGGGGTTTTTTGGATATGGCGCGCGGGCATATGGCGCGCCGTGAAGGCGCCGGACGCGCGGTCCGGCCGGGCCGTTCAGAACGGCTTGACCACGACCAGCGTCACGATGGCTGCCGCCGCCAGCACGACAAACGGCGCCTGCAGATCGATCAGGGGCGGCCGCTTGGCGCTGCCGCCGGCCATGCGCCGCAGCGATGCGCTTTGCATGCCGAGCAACGCGGACAGGCTCAACGCGAAGGCCAGCTTGATCCAGATCCAGTTCATCGCAAACCAGCCGAAGGTCATGGCCAGATGCAGGCCGATCAGCCAGGTGATGACCATGGCGGGCGTGGTGACGAAGAGCGTCCAGCGGCGCAGGGCGTGGAGCATCTTGCGTTCCTTCGGCGCGTCTTCGCCTTCGTGCGGCTGCGACGTAAGAAGAAACAGGGCAACGAAGAGCGAGCCGCACAGCCACGCCACCGCGGCCGCGACGTGGGCCATTTTCAGGAGTTGGTATGTCATGGGCGGCATTATCGCCGCTCGCTGGAAGACGCGAGCGGCGCGTGTGCGCAGGCAGTTTGCGTTACGGCAAACTGGGCGGCGGTCGATGTGCCAAGGGGATAAGGCGTCAGTTGCCGGATGGCGGCGCAGGCGGCGTGGCGGGCGCGGGCGACGAAACGGCAGGC
>DMTA01000468.1 GCA_003454835.1 Achromobacter sp.
GCGGGCAGGTCGGCCTGCGGATCGACCGCGGGGGGCGGCGCGGGCGGCTGGGCTTGATCCACCGGGGCCACGCCGGGCGACACGGTATCGGGCACCAGCATCGGCGCCTTGCCGATCAGTGCAACCAGGCGCTCGATGCGGCCGGACTGGGCGGGGATATCGACGGTGGAGACGGCACGCAGGCGGTCCAGGTCGCCGTTGATGGATTGCTGCAGGCTGGAGAAACGCGGGCGGTCGGCGCGCGCCAGGCGCGATTGGGCGGTTTCCAGCGCGACGATGGCGTTGGACACATTGCCTGCCAGGCGCAATTGCTGGTTGGCGATCGTCAGCAGACGCTCGACGTCATTGGCCAGCAGTTCGTCGCTGGCGCTGTCGTTGAAGTTCTGCCAAGCCTGCTGCAGGGCGTTGTATTGGCTTTGCGTCTCGCGCAGCGTGTCTTCGAGCTCGGCGACGCGGCCCGACTGCGCCTGCGCCAGCGCGAGGGCTTCGCGGGTGTCCTTGCGGGCTTGCGCGACGTCGGCGCCAAGCGTGTCCAGGCGCGTTGCGACTTCGCGGCCGGCAGACACGAACTGGGTGCGTTGCTTCCACAGCGCATAACCCAGGCCAACGGCCAGCAGGATGACGATTATCAGGGCGGTGACCAAGGGGCCACTGCCGCGCTTGGCCGGACGGGCCTTGACGGAGGCGGCCGGGGCCGATGCGGACGCGCTTGCGTCCGGGGCGGCCGGATGAACGGCCGAATCGGTAGCGGGAGTCTTATCTGTCATGACGCGATTGTATTCGGTGTCAGTCCGAACCAACGAATCAAGCAGCAACAAAAGCCTGGAATATCGACTCGTCGTTCGGCACGCAGATTTTTACCATCGCCGACCCGGACGCGCCATGACAGGAGGATGGCAGGCGGCCTGCGAGCGCGGGATGCGTGATCACGAAGCGGCACCGCTGCCACCAGTCTGACAAGCCCGCGGCATTGAGCTGAGCGCGTACGGCATCGGCGCCCTCCCCGCTGGTGAGCAGCCAGGTGGCGTTGACGCCCGTATCAGCCCAGCGCCGCAGAGTGCCAAGCTGGTCAGGGGTCCAGTCAGCCGGCCGCCGCTGGTAGGCGGCGTGACGCATTACGTGGATCCCATGGGCCTCAAGCTTGTCGCCGAGCCAGTCGCGTCCCTGGGTGCCGCGCACCACCAGCACGCTCGCGGGCAACCGAGGTTGGGCTTCGAGCACCCGCCAAAGCGCCTCGGAATCGTGGGTGGAAGCGGAATCGTCCGGGTGCAGAACTGTTGTATCCGCGCCAAAAAAGCCGGTGTCGCGCAGCGCCTGCGCGCTGGCGGGGGCGGCCGGGGCGGGGGGCCCCCCCCCCCCCCCGCGCGGGGCGGGGGGGGGGGNNGCCGACCGTGGCTGCGGCCACGCCTGCCGGCCAGTGGGCCGCGCCATCGGCCTGGGCAAGCTGGTTCAGATACTGGCGCGCGGCATTGCCGCTGACGAACACGACGAGGTCGAAATCCGAAGGCCGGGGCAGGTCTTCGGATGCGACGGAGACGGGATGGATTTCAAGGGCAGGCAGGATGCAGGACTGCCAACCGGCGCCCTGCAGGCGGCCGGCCAGCGCTTCGTTGCGCCCTGCGGGCCGCGTCAGGATGGCGATGCGCGGCCCTTCGGCGGCTGCAAACGCCGGGTCCATCAGTCGGGCTCGTTGTGCAGGAGTTCGCGGAGGATCCCCGCTGCGCCCGCGTCCAGCAATTCGGAGGCGGCGGCTTCGCCAATGGCTTCGGCCTGCTCCACCGGACCGGTATGCGTGGCATGAACGATGCGAGTGCCGTCCGGCGATGCGACCAGCGCACGCAGCGACAGCGTGCCGCCGGCAATCTGGGCAAACGCGGCCAGAGGAACCTGACAGGAGCCGCCCAGCTTGCGGGACACGGCGCGCTCCGCGAGCACGCAGGCGGTGGTGTCTGCGCTGACCAGCGGCGCGAGCCACGCACGCATGTCGTCGCGATCGTCGCGGATTTCAATACCGAGCGCACCCTGCCCTGCTGCCGGCAGGCTGTCGGCGGGATCCAGCAGACTGCGGATGCGCTCGCCCAAGCCAAGACGTTCCAGGCCCGCCGCCGCCAGCACGATGGCGTCGTAGTCGCCTTTGTCGAGCTTGCCGAGGCGCGTATCCAGATTGCCGCGCAGGGGCTTGACGACCAGGGCGGGAAACCGGGAACGGATCTGGGACTCGCGGCGCAGACTGGACGTGCCTACCACGGCGCCCGCAGGCAGGTCCGCCAGCGAGGCATATCGGTTGGAGACGAAGGCATCGCGCGGATCCGCGCGATCGAGGACGGCGCAAAGTTCGAACGGGGCCTGCAGATCCACCGGCACGTCCTTCAGGGAGTGGACGGCGAGATCGGCGCGCCCGTCGAGCAGCGCATTTTCGAGTTCCTTGACGAACAGACCCTTGCCGCCCACCTTGGACAGCGTGCGGTCGAGGATCTGGTCGCCTCGGGTTGTCAGCGTAAGAAGTTCAACTGCGCACGCCGGGTACAGCGTGCGCAGCCGATCGCGCACATGCTCGGCTTGCCAAAGGGCAAGCCGGCTGGCGCGGGTCGCAATGACCAGACGTTGCGGTAGAGACACGTGACGCCATCAAACGAAGTTGGAGACGATGATCGTCGCGACTACCCCGAGGATGGCCAGCACGAACAGACCCTGAAGAAGGCTCAGGCCCGATTCGGATTGCTGGGGATCGGTGGATCTACGCAGACTCATGTGCTGATTCCTTGGAAGCGTTCTTGCGGCTTGCCAGCCACCGTCCAAGGACAACAACGAGCAAGGCGCCAATAATTTCAGCGGCGATTTTAACCGTAGTCGGCTGAACACCAAATTGACGTTCGACAATAACGTCGGTGACCAGCATGCCACCAGCGATCCAGCCCAGCAGGCCGGCGCCGAAGGTGACGACCAGGGGATAGCGATCGATCAGCTTGAGCACCAGGGTGCTGCCCCAGATGATGATCGGCACGCTGACGACCAGGCCGAAAATCACCAGGCCGAGCTGATGGTCGGCATGCGCATTCTGAGCGGCGCCGGCAATGGCGATCACGTTGTCCAGGCTCATCACGAAGTCAGCGATGATGATGGTCTTGATGGCCGCAACGATGGATGTGCCACCCTTGATGTCGCCATGCGCATCGTCTTCGGGAATCAGGAGCTTGACGCCGATCCAGACGAGCAGCACGCCGCCCACGACCTTCAGGAACGGGATATTCAGGAGCTGCATCGCGAAGGCGATCAGGACGACGCGCAGGATGATTGCGCCCGCGGTGCCCCACAAGATGCCTTGCATCCGTTGCTTGGGCGCCAGGTTGCGACACGCCAGCGCGATCACGACAGCGTTATCGCCGCCGAGCAGGATGTCGATAAGGATGATTTGAAATACCGCTGCCCAACTCAGCGTCTGAAAAAACTCAAGCACTTTGAACCCCCGAAGGCATTTATGAAAAGAATGGCCGGTCCCGGCCCGGCCGCCCTGCCGCGCGCCTTCGCGCGGCAGGTTTATTTAGAAAAACATATTATTGTAGTTCAGCTTTCAGTCAGCTTTCTGGCGCATCAGTAAAACTTTACCAATCAGCAGCACCAGCACTGCACCGAGTGCGCCCGACATCAGCGCGAAGCTATGCTGCGTCACGCCCAGCGCGGCGTCAATACGCGCAACGGGCTCTTGCAAAGCAGGATCGCCCACCAGCAGTTCGCCCGCGATGAAGCCCAACAGCGCCGCGCCGACCCAGACGATGAGCGGGAAGCGTTCGATGACCTTCAGGAGCAGCGTGCTGCCAAAGATGACCAGGGGAATGCTGATGGCCAGGCCGAGCACCAGCAACGTCGTATCGCCCATCGCAGCGGCGGCGACAGCCACCACGTTGTCCAGGCTCATGACCAGGTCGGCGATCATGATGGTGCGGATGGCAGTGAGAAGATTGCCCTGCGTCTTGCCAGCGCCGTCTTCTTCGCCTTCCGGCAGCAGCAGCGTCACGCCGATGTAGACCAGAAGCAGTGCGCCGATCAGCTTGAGCCACGGCAGCAGTAGCAACGTGGCCGCGACGAGCGTCAGCACGATACGCATGATGATCGCAGCGGCGGAACCGACCACGATCGCTTTTTTCTGTTGTGCCGGTGGCAGCGAGCGCGCCGCCAGCGCAATAACCACGGCGTTGTCGCCTGATAGCAGAATGTTGACCCAAATGATCTGGAGCAACGCGATCCAGAATGCCGCTGAACTGAGTTCCATGCCTCTCTTTCCTAGGTGTGATCCCCCTAGGAGAAAACCAAATTAATGGATGAATTTGAACGGAGAAACGTACTGACCGTCTTGGTGCGAGCCCGACGGCATTCTTGCTGGTACGCGCAAAATTTCTTTCATTATAGTTTCGTTCAGCTTTCCGTATGATTGCCCCGAGCGCTTCCTGGACGCGGGATTACCCTAAGAAATCATCAAAAAAACGAACAAAAAAAAGCCCGCCGAAGCGGACTTTTTTGGTGCGCAATGCTGAGGCTTACAGCACCGACTTGAGCAGCTTGCCCATTTCGGAGGGGTTGCGCGTGGTGCGGATGCCGCAAGCTTCCATGACTTCCAGCTTGGCATCGGCCGTGTCGGCGCCGCCGGAGATCAGCGCGCCGGCGTGGCCCATGCGCTTTCCGGGAGGCGCGGTGACGCCAGCGATGAAGCCGACGACCGGCTTCTTCATGTTGTCCTTGGCCCATTGCGCGGCGTTGACTTCGTCCGGACCGCCGATTTCGCCGATCATGATGACGGCGTCGGTGTCGGGATCGTCATTGAACAGCTTGAGCACGTCGACGTGCTTCAGGCCGTTGATGGGGTCGCCACCGATACCGACAGCGCTGGATTGACCCAGGCCCAGTTCGGTGACTTGCGCCACGGCTTCGTACGTCAGGGTGCCCGAACGGCTGACGATGCCGATGCGGCCCTTGCGGTGGATGTGACCGGGCATGATGCCGATCTTGATTTCGTCCGGCGTGATCAGGCCGGGGCAGTTCGGGCCCAGCAGCAGCGTCTTGCTGCCCTTGGCCTTCATGCGGTTCTTGACTTCGAGCATGTCGCGGACCGGGATGCCTTCGGTGATGCAGATGACCAGTTCCAGTTCGGCTTCGACAGCTTCCCAGATGGCGGCAGCGGCGCCGGCGGGCGGCACGTAGATGACCGATACGGTGGCGCCGGTGTCAGCCTTGGCGTCCTTGACCGACGCGAAGATCGGCACGCCTTCGAAGTCTTCACCCGCCTTCTTGGGGTTCACGCCGGCCACGAAGGCGGCCTTGCCATTGGCGTACTCACGGCACATGCGGGTGTGGAACTGGCCCGTCTTGCCCGTGATGCCCTGGGTGATGACCTTGGTGTCCTTGTTGATCAGAATCGACATTGTGAATCCTTGATTTTTTCTTTACTTGACGGCGGCTACGACGCGGGTGGCAGCTTCGGCCATCGTGTCGGCGCTGATGATGGGCAGACCCGAATCGGCCAGCATCTTCTTGCCGAGTTCTTCGTTGGTGCCCTTCATGCGGACGACCAGCGGCACGTTCAGGTTGACGGCCTTGCAAGCAGCGATCACGCCTTCGGCGATGACGTCGCAGCGCATGATGCCGCCGAAGATGTTGACCAGGATGGCCTTGACGCTCTTGTTGGCCAGCATGATCTTGAAGGCTTCGGTGACCTTCTCGGCCGTGGCGCCGCCGCCGACGTCCAGGAAGTTGGCCGGCTCGCCGCCGAACAGCTTGATGGTGTCCATCGTGGCCATGGCCAGACCGGCGCCGTTCACCAGGCAGCCGATGTTGCCGTCGAGCTGGATGTAGGCCAGGTCGAACTTGCTGGCTTCGATTTCAGCGGGATCTTCTTCGTCCAGGTCGCGGTAGGCGACGATTTCCGGGTGACGGAACAGCGCGTTGGGGTCGAAGTTGAACTTGGCGTCCAGGGCGATGATGTTGCCCTTGCTGTCGCGGTTCAGGGGGTTGATTTCGACCAGGGAGGCGTCGGTGTCCATGTAGCACTTGTAGAGCTTCTGGAACACGTC
Organism: Achromobacter sp.; assembly: GCA_003454835.1. GTDB lineage: Bacteria > Pseudomonadota > Gammaproteobacteria > Burkholderiales > Burkholderiaceae_B > Achromobacter. The sequence continues at coordinate 6,066 of DMTA01000468.1, forward strand.
AACGGCCTGGGCGGTCGAGTCGGCGGGCAGGCCGATCGCGTTGGCGATCTTGGTGGCTTGCTCGGCGGACAGGCCGGTCAGCGGGTCGATGTATTCGGTGATGATCTTTTCGGGCGTCGAGTGAGCCACTTCCTCGATGTCCATGCCGCCTTCGCTGGAAGCGATGAAAGCGACATTCTGCGTGGCGCGGTCGGTGACCAGCGACACGTAGTATTCCTTCTGGATGTCGGCGCCGTCTTCGATGTACAGGCGGCGGACCTTCTGGCCTTCAGCGCCCGTCTGATGCGTGATCAGCTGCATGCCCAGGATTTCGGAGGCCAGCTTGCGGACGTCGTCCAGCGAGCGGGCCAGCTTGACGCCGCCGCCCTTGCCGCGGCCACCCGCGTGGATTTGTGCCTTGACGACCCAAACCGGTCCACCCAGCTTTTCAGCGGCAGCCACGGCCTCGTCGACGGAAAGAGCGGGGATCCCGCGCGGCACGGGGACGCCAAATTGCTTCAGCAGTTCCTTGCCTTGATACTCGTGGATTTTCATGTGTTACCTGTCAGGACGTATGAGAAAAAGAAGGTGAATCGGAGGACGACTCGGCCGATGCCTCAGCGCTACCCCCGGTGTACCACTCGGGATAATGCTCAGCCACCACAGGGCCGCCAGTGCTGAGCGCATGGCAGCCGTCCAGTTGGAATGGACGCCGGTTCGGGTTGGGTTCCTGCCGCCGGCGGTTGGCCATGGTCTGGACCGCCGCGGTGGGAAGCACCTGCGACAGTTCGGTCATGTGCGTACAGCCTTCCACATGCCCGAACCGCTCTTTGACCTGGCGACGGAACCCCTTGAGCAGGTTCATGCCGATCAGGTCAGTGTACGCCGGCTCGATGGCCTTGCAATGCTCGCCATAAGGCGCCGCATCATAGACGGCCTGAGCCGCCACGATCGAGAATTCCTCGTCGATGGTGATGCGCAGGTGCATATGGTGGATGGGCTGCCCGGCCTTGAACATCTCGCCGTCGCGCTTGGGAAAATCGTACGCCTTGACGTCGATAAGCTCGGCTTCCAGATCCCAGTTACCGTCGTCGCGCGCGTACGACTGCACACGTATGGAACGCGTATGCAGCGGCTGACGAGGACAATCCGGCGGTGGCAAGGGCATGCGTGGGGCCTGCGGGGCAGAGACGGCCTGCGCGTAATGGTGCGCGGCAACAAAACCTTCAAAGTATAGCGCAGGCGGCCTGCCCCAATCGCATTAATTGGCCGGGGGATGCCCCGCTGTCCGGCACGCTGGGGTGCGGGGCGGCGGCGGCTCACAGGGCGACCGGCGCCCGTACTGCCCCGAAATCGCCGTGCGTGGCAGACAAAAACCCGGCGCGCACAATTGGAGCGCGGCCGGGATGGGAAATGCCCATCCCCGGCGCCTGTGCGCCGGGGA
>DMTA01000470.1:0-1701 GCA_003454835.1 Achromobacter sp.
GACCGCCAACGTGGTGCTCAATACGGCCTTCGGCGAACCGGTGATGGCGGTAGACACGCACATCTTCCGCGTCTCCAACCGCACCGGGCTGGCACCGGGTAAGAATGTGCGCGAAGTGGAGGACCGTCTGGTGAAGGCGATCCCGGCCGAGTTCCTGCTCGATGCGCACCACTGGCTGATCCTGCACGGTCGTTACGTGTGCAAGGCACGCAAGCCGGATTGCCCGGGCTGCGTGATTGCCGACCTGTGTCGCTTCAAGGAAAAAAACGTCGCGTAGACCGCAGGAAACGCATCCAGGCGAGGCGTGGATCTACTGCAATCCGTGCGCAACCCCAGCGTCACATGCAAGCGTTTACATCGTCAGCCCCTGACGCGACGGGGCCTGCGGCGGATCCCGGCCGCGCTCCAACTGTCACATTTACGCAATCTTTACCTTTTAGCCTGCGCGCATCTTCCCACCTGCCTGCAAGGCTCCTCTCCATGAAACTGCATCACCAACTCCTGACGGTGGCCGTGGCTGCTGCGCTGTACGTGCCGGCTGCACACGCTGAAGTCGCCATCGATGTGATCGGCGGTTCGGAAATCACCTTCGAAGGCCTGGTCCAGGCCGACGGCAACTGGTTCGACAATGACGTCGTGGACCTCAACGGCGGTGACGCCGGCAATGGCAAGGACAGCGAATTCGAACTGCGTCGCGCCGAGCTGGTGCTGAAGGGCAAGGGCCCGGGCAACGTGGAGTGGGTCGTCGGCTACGACGCCAAGGCTGACAAGTTCCTCGACACCAACGTCAAGTACAAGCTGCTGGGCAACGCCAACCACTTCATCCAGGCCGGCCAGTTCAAGCAGCCGAACAGCCTGGAAGAACTGTCCAGCACCAAGAACAACGACTTCATCTCCAAGGCTGCGGTCACCAACACCTACGCGGTCGCCCGCCGCCTCGGTGGCGCCTACAGCTACGGCCAGGACAACTGGTCGGTCACCGCCAGCGCCTTCGGCCGCGAACTGACCCGCAACCTGGCCCACGGCAGCGGCTACGGCGCACGCGGCACCTTCGCCCCGATCAACGAGAAGGGCCAGGTCCTGCACTTCGGCCTGAGCTACGTCGACTACGACGCCGACGCCGACACCCTGCGCGTGCGTGCCCGTCCGAACGCCGACCTGGCCACCGCGCGCCTGGTCGACAGCGGCAACATGACCGACACCGACCGCGTCAGCACCCTCGGCGCTGAAGCCATGTATTTCCAGGGTCCGTTCAAGGCCCAGGCCGAGTACTACAGCAGCAAGGCCAAGCGCTACGACCACGACAACTACACCAGCGACGGCTACTACGTCAGCGGCGTGTGGAACGTGACCGGCGAAACCTGGAGCTACAAGGCCGGCACCCCGGGCACCGGCCTGCCGAACAACCCGGCTGGCGGCCAGTGGCAGCTGGGCGTGCGTTACGACCACATGGATCTGAACGACGGCAACCTGTCGACCAATCCGGTAGCCGGCCGTCCGCCGATCGTCGATGGCGTGCTGGGCGGCAAGATGGACATCTGGACCGTCGGCGCCAACTGGTACTGGCGTTCGAACTTCAAGTTCATGGTCAACTACGTGATGGTGGACAGCAAGAAGTACAGCTCCACCGCCCGCGGCTTCGTCAATGACGATCCGAACATCCTGGAAGCCCGCGCGCAGTTCTTCTGGTAAGACCTGACG
>DMTA01000470.1:1718-2074 GCA_003454835.1 Achromobacter sp.
GGCCCTCTGGCGCGGGTTCCGGGACATTCATGACGGGTGTCACGATTGCGTCATACGACAGACGCGGGCGTGTCACGTAACCGTTATGGAATGTGCACCGAAACGTCGGGCAGCCGCCCTTCGACCACCCCAGGAGTCTCTCCCGTGATCCACGCCTTCAAGTCGCGCGCCGCTGTCGCCATCCTGGCTGCATCGTCCGTGTTTGCCGCCAACGCCGCCGATGTCACCGGCGCGGGCGCTTCGTTCATCTACCCGGTCATGTCCAAGTGGTCGGCGGACTACAGCACCGCGACCGGCAAGAAGGTCAACTACCAGTCGATCGGTTCCGGTGGTGGTATCGCCCAGATCAAGGCGGC
>DMTA01000470.1:2229-2525 GCA_003454835.1 Achromobacter sp.
GCCGGCCTGGCCCAGTTCCCGTCGGTCATCGGCGGCGTGGTGCCGGTCATCAACGTGGCCGGCGTCGCCCCGGGCGCGCTGAAGCTGGACGGCCCGACCCTGGCCAACATCTTCCTGGGCAAGATCAAGACCTGGAACGACCCGGCCATCGCTGCCCTGAACAGCGGCCTTGCCCTGCCGAACGCCAAGATCACCATCGTCCATCGTTCGGACGGTTCGGGCACCACCTTCAACTTCGTCAACTACCTGTCCAAGGTCAGCCCGGAGTGGAAGAGCAAGGTCGGTGAAGGCACCTC
>DMTA01000311.1 GCA_003454835.1 Achromobacter sp.
GCAAGACCGAGGTCTACCTGCGCGCCGCTGAAAAAGTCCTTGCGGCAGGGCGGCAGGTGCTGCTGCTGGTCCCGGAAATCAATCTGACGCCCCAACTCGAAGCCGCGTTGCGGGCGCGCCTGGAATCGCTGGTCGGACCCGAGGGGCTGGCGGTGATGCACAGCGGCCTGTCCGACGGCGAGCGGCTTCAGGCGTGGTCCCGCGCCCAGCGCGGCCAGGCCCGCATGCTGCTGGGCACGCGCATGTCGATCTTCGCGCCCCTGACGGAACTGGGCTTGATCGTGGTCGACGAAGAACACGATACGTCCTACAAGCAGCAGGACGGACTGCGCTATTCGGCGCGCGACCTGGCGGTGTGGCGCGCCCACGATCTGAACATTCCGGTCGTGCTGGGGTCCGCCACGCCATCGCTGGAAACCTGGCAGCACGCCGAGCGTGGCCGTTACCTGCGCCTGACCCTGCCGGGCCGCGCGCGGTCCAGCGAGCTGCCCAAGATCCGCCTGGTGGATACGCGCCGTCTGCAGATGAAACAAGGGCTGTCGCCGCAGCTGCTCGAGGCCATCGGCCAGCGCCTCGAACGCAAAGAGCAGGTGCTGATCTTCCTGAACCGGCGCGGATATTCGCCGGTGCTGCATTGCCAGTCCTGCGCGTGGGTCAGCAACTGTCCGCGTTGCACGGCCTTTACCGTGCTGCATCGCACGGACTTTCGCGGCCATCGCCTGCAGTGCCACCACTGCGGCTATCAGGCCCCCGTGCCGCGCGCCTGCCCCGAATGCGGCGACCAGGACCTGGCGCCCATGGGCCGCGGCACGCAGCGGGTCGAGGAACACCTGGCCGAACTCTTTCCCGAGGCGCGCATCCTGCGCATCGACGCCGACAGCACGCGCAAGAAGGGCAGCGCCGAAGCCCTGTTCGCGTCCGTGCACGCGGGCGAGGTCGACATCCTGGTCGGCACGCAGATGGTGGCCAAGGGCCACGACTTTGCGCGGCTGGGATTGGTCGGCGTGCTGAACGCGGACTCCATGCTGTTCGCCCACGATTTCCGCGCGCCCGAACGCCTGTTCGCGCAGTTGATGCAGGTGGCCGGCCGCGCGGGCCGCCATCAGGGAAACGGCGAAGTGCTGATCCAGACCGGTTACCCCGAGCAGCCTGTGTACCAGGCCTTGCTGCGCCACGACTACGCCGGATTTGCGCGGCACGCGCTGCACGAGCGCGAAAGCACCGGCTTGCCCCCTTACGTCTACCAGGCGCTGCTGACCGCCGAGGCGCGCGAGCTCAAGGTCGCGCAGGCGTTCCTGGAGCAGGCCCGCGTGCTGCCCGAGGGTGAATGGGCGGCCGATTTTCCCGGCATGGACGCGATCATGCTGTACGACCCCGTGCCTTTGCGCGTGGTGCGCGTGGCCAACATCGAGCGTGCGCAGCTCCTGGCCGAGAGCAGCAGCCGGCCGGCCCTGCAGGCGTTCCTCGCGTCGTGGTCCCATCATCTGCCATATCTTGCGAACGAGGCGCGCGTACGCTGGCAGCTTGAAGTCGATCCGCTGGAGATCTGATCGGCCGGTGCGCGGCTGCGATGCATGCTGTGCGACGGTTCGCCGGTGCGAGGCGCCGGTGCGACGGTTCGCCGTGCGACGATTCGCCGGTGCGAGGTTCGCCGGTGCGAGGTTCGCCGGTGCGACGGTTCGCCGTGCGACGATTCGCCGGTGCGACGATTCGCCAGTGCGACGATTCGCCTGTGCGACGATTCGCCGGTGCGACAATGCGACAACTCGCCGATTCGACAGCTTGCCGCCGCGCCGATCCGCCCCTGCGGCAGCCCGCCGATGCGCCATCGATCCGATTGTTCTATGATCGTCTTCCTCTATCGCACCGGCGCGGCAGACCCGCTGCGGCGGCTGCGCCCGTCCCCTTTTTCTCGCGTTTTTCCGGCCCATTGACGGGCAGCGGCAGGCCCCTTGCTTGCCGACTGCTCCGGCATGGCCCGCCGCGACGCATGACGACCTGACTCTCCAATGTCCGCAAGCGAACCGATTGGCCACGGCATGAATCCCGCGCAACGGGAGGCGACGCTCTACCTGGACGGCCCTTGCCTCGTCCTGGCGGGCGCCGGCAGCGGCAAGACGCGCGTCATCACGCAGAAGATCGCCTACCTGCTGCGCGAATGCGGCTACATGGGCCGCAACGTCGTCGCCCTGACCTTCACCAATAAGGCCGCCCGCGAAATGGACGAGCGCGTGAAGACGCTGGTCGACCGCAAGCTGTCCAAGGGCCTGATCATCAGCACCTTCCATTCGCTGGGTGTGAAGATGCTGCGCGAAGAAGCGCGCAACGCGGGCCTGAAGCCCACGTTCTCCATCCTGGACGCCGACGACGCCATGGGCATCATCCAGGAACTGCTGGCGACCACCGACAAGGCGCGCCTGCGCCACGTGCAGGGCATCATCTCGCTCTGGAAGAACGCGCTGCTGGAGCCCGACGACGCCGCGCGCGAAGCCATCACCCCGGGCGACGTCGAAGCCGCCAACGTCTACCGCAGCTACGCCGCCACGCTGGCCGCCTATCAGGCCGTGGACTTCGACGACCTCATCCGCATTCCCGCGCAGCTTTTGGCCAGCAACGAAGAAGTGCGCACTCGCTGGCAGAACCGCGTGCGATACCTGCTGGTGGACGAATACCAGGACACCAACGTGTGCCAGTACCGGCTGGTGCAGTTGCTGACCGGCCCGCGCGCCATGTTCACCGCGGTGGGCGACGACGATCAGGCGATCTACGCCTGGCGCGGCGCCACCATCGAAAACCTGGCCAAGCTGACCACCGACTACCCCAACATCAAGCTCATCAAGCTCGAGCAGAACTACCGCTCGGTGCAGCGCATTCTGGCGGCCGCCAACCAGGTCATCGAAAAGAACCCCAAGCTCTTCGAAAAGAAACTGTGGTCCGAACTGGGCGTGGGCGAACCTATCCAGGTGTCGGCCATGGACGGCGAGGAGCAGGAGGCCGAGTCCATCGCCATGAAGGTGTCCGCGTCGCGCTTCGAACGTCAGGCGCAGTGGAAGGACTTCGCCATCCTGTACCGCAGCAATCATCAGTCGCGCATCCTGGAGCAGGCGCTGCGCAACCTGAAGATCCCGTACACGATCTCCGGCGGGCAAAGCTTTTTCGACAAGGCGGAAGTGCGCGACATCCTGGCCTACCTGCGGGTGCTG
>DMTA01000309.1 GCA_003454835.1 Achromobacter sp.
TGCCGGGCCCGTCGCGGCGAACAGGTATCCCACGCACTGCGCCATGCCCGACAGGGCCGCCGCCTGTTGCGCGTGGCTGGCGCGCAGCCCGACAAACGCCAGACCCAGGATGATGCCCCCGCCGGTGCCCAACCCCAGGAACGCGATCCACACCACAGCCCACGTTGGCGCCGCGATCAGGCCCGTGAACGCGACGAACGACGCGCCTGCCGCGCAGAACGCCGCCGCGCGCTGGTCCTTTAGCCGGCGCAGCAACGGCGCCAGAAACAGCGCGGGCGCCGCGGACGCCAGTTGCATGAAGCCGTGCAGCGATCCGGCGCGCTCGGCGGAAAAGCCCGCGTCGTGCAGGATGGCCGGCAGCCAGCTCACCGCCACATGGAACACGAACGAATTGATGCCCAGGTACGCCGTGACCTGCCAGGCCAGCGGCGAGCGCCACAGTCGCCCTCCGTGCGGCGCGTGCGCGGTGGTCGCGGCCGGCGGCGTATGGTTGGCAAGCTGCGGCAGCCACAGCAAGAGGCTGAGCAGCGGCAGCGCCAGCATGCTCAGCGTCGAAAACCGCCAGCCGCCCAGTTGAAGATTGGACATCGGCAACTCGGCCAGCGGAATCGCAATGGCTGACGCCAGCCCGGCCGCGAGGCCCATCGTCAGCACATACGCCGACGTCAGGCCCGCCAGACGTTGCGGGAAATCGCGCTTCAAGAGGCTTGGCAGCAGTACGTTGCCAAGCGCAATGCCCGCGCCGACGATGGCCGTGCCCGCGTAAAGCCCCACGGCATCGCCCAGTACGCGGGTCCCGATCCCGCCGGCGATCAGCAGCAGCGCGGCGAACAGGGTGCGTTCCAGCCCGAAACGGCGCGCCAGTCCCGCGGCAAACAGCGACACCACCGCGAAGGCCAGCAGCGGCAGCGTGATGAGCATCCCCGCCGCCGCCGATGACAGATTCAACTCGGCGCGGATCAGGCCGATGAGCGGCGGCACGCCGGTGAACGGCGCGCGCAGGGCCATGGCGATGAACAGGATGCCCAGAATCAGCAGCGCGGGGCGGCTGGGTATGGGGTGGCTGGATGAGGCGTGGCTCGACGTAGGTTGGCCGGGCGTAGGTTGTCCGGGCGCGGGATGGCCGGGTGTGCGGTGGCTTGGCATCGGGTGGCGGGAGGCTTGCATGGAGTCAGCTTGGAAATTCTTCAGGCATGGAGGCCCTATTCGATCCCGCCAGCTTACGCATCGGCCGCTTTACCGAATTTCGAGATAATGACAAACTCTCTCGCAATCCGGCCAAAACGCGCCCTTCTGCCCGGCCGACGCCCATGCGCACGCCCGATACGCCAACCGCTCCGTTCGATCCCGACAGCCCCACGCAATGGGCCTTCGCCATGCCCGTGCATGCGGCCGAGCGGGACAACGAATCGCCCACACACCAGCATCACATGGGCCAACTCGTCCTGGCGCTGCGCGGCGGGGTCACGTGCTCGGTGGCGCAGGGCCTGTGGATGGTGCCGCCGCAGTGCGCGGTCTGGATTCCCGGCGGCCTGCCGCACAGCAATCGCGTCACCGCCAATGGGCGCGTGTGCTTTCTGTTCGTGCCGACCGACGCATCGCGCCTGCCTACCGATTGCTGCACGCTATCGATCACCCCGCTGGTGCGCGAGCTGGTCGTACACCTGGCCCACCTGACCCCCGCCGAGGCCGCGGCCGACGCCAACCGCAAGCTGGCCGACGTGCTGCTGGACCAGCTGTCGCACATGCCCGCCGAGCAGCTGCACCTGCCCATCTCCGGCCACCCGCGTCTGCGCGAAATCGCGGACGCGCTAAACGCGGATCCCGCGGACCGCAGCACCGTCGCGCAGTGGGGCAAGCGTGTCGCGATGAGCGAACGCACGCTGGCGCGGCTGGTGCAGCAGGAAGTCGGCATGAGCTTCGGCCGCTGGCGCCAGCAATTGCACATCATCCTGGCCCTGCAGCGGCTGTCGGACGGCGTGTCGGTGCAACGCACGGCGGACGACCTGGGGTACGAATCGGTCAGCGCCTTCATCACGATGTTCAAGAAGACGCTGGGCAAGACGCCCGCGCGTTATTTCGCGGACAAGGCCGACGGGCAGGCTGCGGTGCGATAGGGATTGCCGCGGAGTTCGCCGTGGGGAGGTCGCCACGGCGTTCGGCCGCGAGGATCGGCCCGGGGATCGTCTGATCGGAGGATCGTCCGATCGGAGGATCGTCCGCCACTACGCCTGCTTTGCGCTCGCCACGATGAACAGCCGTGGAAATGGCAGCAGCACGGTGCCGTCCGCCAGCGCCGGATACGCCGCTTCGATCAGCGACTGATACCGCGCCAGAAAGCCCGCCTGCTCATCGCTGTCCAGCTTGTCCAGATACGGCCGCAGGGCCGTGCCCTTGAACCATTCCACCACCGCCGCCGCGCCCGCCAGCGGATGGTGATAGGTCGTGCGCCACACATCCAGCGTGCCGCAATGCGGCTTGAGCAGTTCGTAGTACCACGCCGCGCTGTGCCGCGGCGGATGCTTGACGCCGCCGGTCTTGGCGGCCCAGGGCGCCTCGCCGGCCACCTGCCGGGCAAGACGGTGCGCGGGCTCTTCCAGGTTGTCCGGCGTCTGCACCGCCAAGCTGCCGCCCGGCGCCAGTCTGGCCACCAGCGCCGGGTACAGCGTGGCGTGGTCGGGCACCCACTGCAGCGCGGCATTGGCCAGGATCACGTCGTACGCCTGCGGCGGATTCCAGCTGGCGATGTCGGCCAGCTCGAACGACAGCGCAGGCATGCGCTTGCGTGCGGCGTCAATCATGTCCTGCGAACTGTCCATGCCTGAGATCTCCGCATCCGGGTAGCGGCTGGCCAGCACCTCGGTGGAATTGCCCGGCCCGCAGCCCAGGTCCACGGCGCGGCGGACGACCAGATTGGGCAGCGCCGCCACCAGGTCCCGCACCGGCCGCGTGCGTTCGTTTTCAAAGGCTGAATATTGCTTGGCGGACCAGGTGTTCATGATCGTTCCTTGTTTGGCGACCGGATGGTGAGACCCGGTGGTGCGACTCGGTAGCGCGTGTCGGAAATAGTGGTTCGTCAGCCGCCGACTCTACGCCTGGCCCTTTGCAATGACAAATCCACAAAACACCCGCCTGCCATATCCGGCGCATATGGCTTGCCACAAAGAAAAACCCGCCCGCCGGTTTTGCCGGCGGGCGGGTTTGTTGGGGCGGGAAGCCGGATTACTGGGGCTTCAATTCATCCGTGCGGGTTTTCCACAACGAGAACAGCACACCGCCAAGGATCAGGCTGAAGGTCACGCCCAGCGAGATCGCGGGAGGCACCTTGCCAATGAAGCCGACCAGGAAGATCTTCGTGCCGATGAACACCAGGACCAGGGCCAACGCGTACTTCAGGTAATGGAAGCGGTGGATCATCGCCGCCAGAGCAAAGTACAGCGCACGCAGGCCCAGGATCGCGAAGATGTTGCTGGTATACACGATGAACGGGTCGGTCGTGATGGCGAAGATCGCAGGCACCGAGTCCACGGCAAACACCAGGTCGACGAACTCGATCAGCACCAGAGCCAGCAGCAGCGGCGTCGCATAACGCACCTTCTTGGACGTCGCCGGATCGGTTTCGGTCACCATGAACGCGTTGCCGCGCAGGCCGTCCGTGACGCGCATGTGACGCTTCAGGAACTTCAGGATCGGGTTGGTCGCGATGTCGGGCGTCTGGTCCGCGATCATCCACATCTTGATGCCCGTAAACACCAGGAACGCGCCGAACAGATACAGCAGCCAGCCGAAGTTGCTCACCAGCGCGGCGCCCAGGCCGATCATCGTGGCGCGCAGCACGATCACGCCCAGGATGCCCCAGAACAGCACACGGTGCTGGTACTGGCGCGGGATCGCAAAGAAGCTGAAGATCAGCGCGATCACGAACACGTTGTCCATGGACAGCGATTTTTCAATCATGAAGCCCGTGTAATAGGCCATGCCGCTTTCGGCGCCCATGTTCCACCAGACCCAGCCGCCAAACAGCACGGCGGCGGTAATGTAGCCGGCGGAAAGCAGCAGGCTTTCACGCACGCCGATCTCGCGGTCTTCCTTGTGCAACACGCCCAGGTCAAAAGCCAGCAGGCTGACGACGATGCTGATGAAGAGCAGCCAGCTCCAGGTTGGCGTGCCGAGAAAATCGGCGTTGAAGAAGGTGATCAAAGTGTCCATGATTGCCCCGCTTGATTTGAAGGTGCCCATGATCCGGCTCTGTCGGGGATGGAGAAATCAGCCTGAAAGTGAGTTAAGGTTCGAAAAAACCGAAGTGAGCCGACACCCATGCTGAACTACCGCCACCTTTACTACTTCTGGATGGTCGCCAAGGAGGGCGGGTTTTCCCGCGCCGCCGAGCGCCTGGACATGGCCATCCAGACCATCAGCGCGCAGGTCCGCGAACTGGAAAAAAACCTGGGCCATCAGCTGCTCAAGCCGGCCGGCCGCGGCGTAACGCTGACCGATGCGGGCGAGGCCGCCTTCGCCCGCGCCGAAGAAATCTTCCAGATCGGGCAGGTTCTGCCGCAAGAGGTGCGCGCCGCCGCCACCAAGCCCGTCGTGCGCCTGTCCGTGGGCCTGTCCGACGGCATTTCCAAGCTGGCGGCACACGCCTTGCTGGGGCCTGTGCTGCACACGCCTGATCTGCATCTGACCTGTCATGAAGGGGAAGTCGAAGAACTGCTGGGCGAGCTGGCGCGGCATCACCTGGACCTCGTGCTGGCCGGCCAGGGCGCACCCGCCAACCCCAACCTGCGGCTCACCAGCGACCGCCTGGTGTCGTCGCCAGTGGACTGGTACGGCCCAGCCAAGCTGGTGCGCAAGTCGGACACGCTGGATTTTCCGGGCTGTCTGGAACGCCTGCCGGTGCTGCTGCCCACTGGCCACTCGGTGCTGCGCCAGACGCTGGACCGCTGGTTCGCCGAACAGGGCGTCTACCCGAACGTGGTCGGCGAGTTCGAGGACAGCGCGCTCATGTCGGTATTCGCGGCGCGCGGCCTGGGCGTGTTTCCGCTCAGCCGGCTGGGCGGGGACGATGTCGCGCTGCTGCGCGGCCTGCGGCCGCTGGCGCGCTGCGATGACGTGCACGAGGAAATCCACGCCATCCGCAACCGCCGCGGCCAGCACCATCCCCTGGTCCGGCAGATACTCGCGCAGGCGAAAGCTTCGGTTTTATCTTAATGTTTGTCACATCCACTCTGGTTTTTCAGAAATAGAATCCCCGGTATCGTGGCCGTTCTTTTTGAGTCATCGGAGTACCAAATCACATGAAGAAAATCATCTGGCTCGTTTTTGCCGTTCTCGCGGCGCTCTGGACCGGGCTGGTGGCGCTGACCCTGCAACTGACCGACTGGGTGCTGGCCACCATCGCCACGGCGCAGGTGCCTGGCACCGCAATCGACACGTCGCAGTGGGTGGCGCCGGCCTGGGCGGCGCCGTGGGTTGACCCCGCATGGCTGGAATCGCTGCAAGGGGGCCTGGTCTGGGCCGCGCAGGGGCTGAACCAGGTCCTGCCCTTTGCCGGCAGCCTGGGTTCGCTGATCACCGTGCTGGGCTGGATCTGCTGGGGCTTCATCATGGCGGGCCTGCTGGTGCTTGCGCTGATCCTGCACTGGCTGGCCGGCAAGCGCGAGCAGCAGACGGCCCCGGGCCGTCAAGTGGTGTAAAAAGGGGCAGGCAACGCGCCCCCCGGCACGCTGCCCTCAACCGGAGCGTGCCGTGCCCTCTCGATCTACCCGCTGCCTGATCCTCCCGTTTGCGGCGCTGCTGGCCAGCGCCGCCGCGGCGCCCGGGCAGGCAGCGCCCGTGCAGGCCGCATCTATCCACGGCATCGACGTGTGCACGGTGACGGGGACGTCAGGGCAATACAGCGTGCGGGTGCGCAACACCAGCGACAAGACGCTTTCGCACGCCGACGTCGTGGGCGTGCATCTGAACGCCGCCGGCCAGGGCGGCAACACCGTCACCGTAAACCTGCAGGATTTGCCGCCCGGCAAGTACAAGACCGCCGTCCTGGCGCGCCACGGCGAATCGGCGGCGCTGGTCAGCATCGCCACCTACCAGACCGTCAACGGCGTAGACACGCCGCAGCAGGAGCTCTACGCGGGCAAGGTTGCCCACGTGGCGCCCGGTTCAGCGTTGCAATACACATTGGCGCCGCTGGCCTTGCGCGGATGGACCGTGGCTTATGGCACGGCGCAGAGTCCCAAGCTCGAACCCGGCAGCGCCGTGCTCCTCATCTATCCCGCCCGCACCGGCAAGAAGCGTGACGTCACGCGGCCCGATGCCGGGCGCGCGCCTGCGGACGTGGTGCCGCTGCATTCCTGCGCGACGCCCGGCAAACACTGACCGCCCTTTTTTACCAACGACGAACCGCTTCGGTGCCGCCGATTTCCGCCCGATTGCCGCCCGGTTGCCGCCCGATTTCCGCCCGAACTCCGCCCGATTGCCGCCCGATTGCGGCCCCACGTACCCCTCATGTGCCGCTCAGCAGATCGCGCTCGTTCAGCAGCGCGTACACGATCTCCGGCCGGTTGTCGAAACCGCGGCGGATGGCGGCCGGCAGCGACGCGCGCGTCTTGCGGCACAGCCCCGGAATCTCTTCAAGCTGAATCGAAATGCCGCGCGACGTGCGAACCTCGTTTTCGCTGGGCGTAATGTGGATGACGATGCCAAGTTGCGCCTGAATGCGCCCCTGCATCAACCGCAGGTCGTCCAGGCTGGCGATGTTTTCCAGCCGCGCCACCAGGCGCTTTTCTTCCTCGCGCGTCAGCCGCAGAACGCGCAGGTCGGACGCCGGATTGGCCAGCAACTGGTCCCGGTCGCACACACAGGCGCCGGGAGGACATTCTTGGCGGATGGGAAACGGCAGGTTCATGGGGACGGTGCGCCAGCCACGACGGCGCGGGACGGTATCTTCGGATTCTAACCAGGATGACCGACCGCCCGCGTGCGCGCACTGCTCGTTTACCCGCAAGCGCGGGCCGTGCTCGTCCCTGTCCCGCTACCAGCAATAGTTTAGGCGTGAGATTGCCCCAAACGCCTTTTGCCGTAAGCTCCTGCCCTTGCCCTGACACCCGGCTTACCCCATGACAGTTTCGACCTACCGATTCGCGGCCCGTACGTTGATGGCCTTGGCTGCGCTCGTGCTGCTGGGCGCGGCAGTCCTGGCCGCAACCGGCCTGATGACGGGCGCCCGGAACGCCGACGTGGCCGTCGTGCTGGGCAACAAAGTTGAACCCGACGGCCAGCCTTCGCCACGCCTGGCCGCTCGGCTCGACACCGCCTACGACTGCTACGCCGCATCAAGATGCCGCATCCTGTTCGTCAGCGGCGGCGTGGATCCGGCCGGCACGGACGAGGCCGCGGCCATGCGCGACTACCT
>DMTA01000153.1 GCA_003454835.1 Achromobacter sp.
CGGCGTGCGCCGCGGGGCCGCTTGCGGCTACGCTTCATGCTAGCGCCGAGCCCGGTGCTTGCCTAGCCACGGCAGGGCAGGCGCGCCGCTTGCTGTCAGGCCGGCCGCGCCTAACCCCGCCGCGCTGAAGCGCCATGCTAGGATTCGCGCCAGATTTCATTGCCAGGAGGCTTACATCATGGACATCCAGGAACAGATCGCTGTTGTCGTGCACACCATCTCGCACCAGGGCGGCCGCATCGACGCGCTCAATACCGCGCTGCTCTCGATGCTGCATCTGGCAAAGAGTTCGCCGGGCCTGCGCGAAGCCATCGAGGCGCAGCTGGAGCAGAACTACTCCGGTCTGCTGGCGCGTTCCGAGAATCCGCAATACGTCGCGGGATTCGAAAGCGTGCGCGACATGGTCCTGACCGCCCTGAAGTGATGCGGGTGGCGGCAGTTACCCACAGGTTCTGTGGACAAGCCTTGGGATAGAGCGGGCATAGATCCACAAACTCCTTCAAATACAACGGCTTGCGCGAGGCGGTCAAAAGCGGCTCCATTGCGCTGATGTGAGGCGCGACCGGCCGGCCGCCACGGCAGGCCAAGCCCGGGTAATATGCGGCCCCATGCGGAATCAGTATTCATTGGAAGGCCGGACCCGCGCCCTTGCGGCGCGCGTTTCGGAAGCGGCAAAGCTGGCGGCATTTGACCCCGGCAAGCTTTCCCCCGAGGCGAGGGAGAGCTGGGAGCGCATGGGCCATGGCTTCAAGGCCTGGCACGACTTCGACCAGCGTCACCCGATTCTGCGCCGCCTTGCAAAGCTGCCGATCATCGGCACGCTGTACCGCAATGCGCGCCGCCGTCATGTGCAGCGTGCAAGCGGCAAACTGGTGTTCTGAACGCGTACGCCGCTATCTGCGGCGACGCGCGTAGATCTGATAGGCCAGCCACACCAGCGCGCCAAGCGCGACCGCAACGGCCAGCTTGGTCTCCACGCCATGCAGGCGTCCCAGCAGCGCCTCGATCGTCCGGCCGAACACGAACCCAAGCAGGCTGAAGCAGACCGCCCAGATCATGGCGGCGATGGCGTTCAGCACCAGGTAGCGCAGGGCAGGCACGTTGGACACGCCCAGCGCAACTGGCCCAACCGTCCGAAGACCATATAGAAAGCGCAGGGCCAGGATAAATCCGTTGGGATACCGGTCGATGGCCGCCAGCGCCTTGCCGAACGCCGGCTTTGCGCGGATGCGTTGCACGTAGCGATGTTCGCGGTAGCGGCGGCCCAGCAGGAACAGCAGTTGATCAGCCATGAACGAACCGGCGAATGCGCAGAGCATGACGTAGGGCAGGTGGAACAACTCCTGATGCGCCAGGAATCCCGCAAACACCACCACGCTTTCGCCTTCCAGGAAGGTCCCGCCCAGCACGGCCCACAGCCCATAGTCTGCGATGAATTGATGCAGTTCCGCGTTCATCCTGTCCTTTCTTCCACAATGCGCGCGAGTGTCACCAATGCGTGCGAGATTTCCGGCGTGATGCGTTGTCCGCAACTGATGCGCAGGAAGTGGTTGTAGCGGGCGCCATTCGAGAACATCGCGCCCGGCGCCACGCGTATGCCTTGCCGCAGCCCGGCCTCAAAGACGTCCATGCCCGATACGCCCTCGGGCATTTCCACCCAAAGCAGCATGCCGCCTTGCGGTACGCTCAGCCGCGTGCCCCGCGGAAAATGCGCAGCGATGGCCTCGGCGGTCAGGTCGCGCTGCGTCTTGAGCTCCCGCCGCAACCGGGCCAGATGGCGATCGTAGGCGCGCGAGCCCATGTATTCCGCCACCGCGATCTGCGCCAGCGGCTCGTTGGGACGGCTTTGCGCGAACTTCAGCATGGCGATCCGGGCTTTCCACCGGCCGCCAAGCAGCCAGCCCAGCCGCATCCCAGGGGCCAGCGTCTTGTGCATTGACGAGCAATAGATGACGTTGCCGGTGGCATCCCAGGACTTCGCCGCGGCCAGCGGGGTGTCGTCGTCGGTCAGCGCGCCGTAGGTGTCGTCTTCGATGAGCGGCACCTGCTGGCGCTCGCACAGCGCCACGAGCCGCGCCTTGTGCGCATCAGGCATGACGCAACCGAGCGGATTCTGGAAATTCGGCACGACGACCACGGCGCGAATATTGCCGTGCGTCTGGAAGGCCAGGTCCAGCGCTTCGATCGATAGCCCGTGCTGGGGGCTGGTGGGTATCTCGAGCGCGCGCATGCCCAGGCTTTCCAGGATCTGCAGCAAGCCAAAGTAGGCGGGCGATTCCACGGCGATAGTGTCGCCGGGCCGGGCGACGGCGCGTAGCGCCAGGTTCAAGGCCTCGATGCAGCCGTGCGTGACGATGACGTCGTCCGGCGTGGCGTTGATGCCGTTGGCCAGCGCGCGGCGGGCCAGCACCCCGCGCAGCTCGGGATGCCCTTGCGGCGGCACGGGGCTGACCAGGACTTCGGGCGACTGCCGCAGCGCGCGCGTCATCGCCTGCTTCAGCGCCTCCATAGGATAGGCCTCCGGCACGGCTGCGGCCAGGGCGAAGTTGGCGCTGACCCGGTGCGCCTCGCACTTGGCGATGAAGTCCGAAACCCGATCGTGAATGCCGACATACTGCGCCGCGCCGAGGGTCTGGCGAATGTCGGGCTCGCCCACGGGCGGGATGCTGTTGCGCCGGGGTTTCAGGACGAAATAGCCGGAGCGGGGACGAGCCTCGATCAGGCCATCGTCCTCGAGCTGCCGGCAGGCCTGAAGCGCCGTGGACAGGCTGACGTGATGGGTACGCACCAGCGTGCGAACCGAGGGCATGCGCTGGGCGGGGGCCAGCACGCCGGTCTGGATCGCGCGCCGGTAATGATTGGCCAGGCGTAGGTACAACGGTTGAGGTTCCATGCGCCGATCTTGCTCCCCGGGGTTGGACGATGGGTAGGCACAGATGGAGGCAAAGTACACCATAACAGTCACAAAATCGACCCTCTGCATCGGTACAGAAAGCCAGTTTGTGTGGCTGTTGCGCAAAGCAGGGCGCGCGTAGCCTGTGATGGTCCTTCTGGAGACCATCATGACCCCGCATTCCGCCCCCGCCTCGCCAGGCCTGCGCCTGGAACTTCCCGCCGGCGCCAGCCGGATATTCGTTCTACGTGCAGGCGCCGTCCTCGTCTGCGTCGAAGGCAGCGTGCACGTCGAAGAGGCCGCAAACGGCCTGGAAACCGCAGGCGGCCTGCATCGTGTCGTACCGGCGCGACTCAACGCGGGCGAGGTTCACGGTGTCTCGTACGGCGGGCCCGTTCGCGTTACCGCACTGGGCTGCGCGCAGCTGATATGCATGAATTCCGCCGGTCAAATGGACACGCTCCTGCGCCGGGTAGCCGATTTTTTTCGACGATTTCTGTCGAAAAACGGAAACATTCGCGTGGGTGCGCTGCACAAGATTTCAAAATGATGTATGATTCACACATCAGACGCGGGGTGGAGCAGTCTGGCAGCTCGTCGGGCTCATAACCCGAAGGTCGTAGGTTCAAATCCTGCCCCCGCAACCAGTTTCAAGCAGTACTTGGTCTTACCAGCGGCGCATTTCATATGCACCCGGCAAGGCCAAAGAAAAAAAGCCGCGACACCGTCGCGGCTTTTTTTCGTCTGGCGATTGCGCTGGGTCATGCCCGGATCGCGTCCGGAGTTTCCCGGGTATCCGCGGCCGCACACGGCCGCAACCCTGCGCTACCATGGGCCACGCGCGCTACATTGCCGCACAGAAGGAGTGTCCATGGGAACCGCAAAATACGATCATCCCGGCTACGTCGCTGATACGGGCGCTGAGGGCAAGTACCACGTGGGCATCTGGTGCCCGCACGGGTATCCCGCCCACATCCATATCGGCCGTCCAGCCGACCGCGGTGATCCCTCTGCGTTGCTGAGACTGCGCATCCCCGACGGCGTGTTCCAGTCGTTGCCCGACGATCCCGAAACCCTTTGCCGCCGTGCGCTTGGACAGGCGCTCGATGCCGGACTGCTGCGCACCGTGGCGGTCGACGGTGAATACCAGGAATTGCGTTTCCAGCTTGATGCCGAGCCCTGGTCCGGCCCCATGCAGGCAGCCGAGCGCGCCTGACATCCTGCCCAGGACGCGGCAGTTACCCACAGGGATTGTGGAAAACCCTTGGGATAGCTGCTGCGTATATCGGATTTCTCCAGCAAAAACATAGGCTTGGCGCCTGCGGTCAAGAAATGGCCGGTGCGGGCCTTTCGCGGCCGTCTCGACGCGCGCTCTTGCCGGAGAGCCGAGCCGCCGTGAGACAATCTGCGTCCCGTGGCTCGCCGCCCGTTCGTCCTTTCTCCTCCCGCATGTGTTCCGCTTTTTCCCTCCCGCGTCCAGATATGAAGGCGACGGCGTCATGAGCCTGTCCGCCAAACGCGTTGCCGTCATCGGGGGCGGCCCCGCCGGTCTCATGGCGGCGGAACGGTTGAGTGAAGCTGGGGCGCAGGTGGATGTGTTCGATGCAATGCCTTCGGTGGGTCGCAAATTTCTGATGGCGGGGCGGGGCGGCCTGAATCTGACGCACAGCGAGCCCGCCGAGCCTTTCCTTGCCCGTTTTGGCGACCGCGCCAGATTCGTTCAGCCGTGGCTGCAGATAATGGACGGCGCCGGTCTGCGCGATTGGGCCCATGCGTTGGGCATCCAGACGTTCGTGGGCTCGTCAGGCCGGGTATTCCCACAGGAGATGAAAGCCGCCCCCCTGCTGCGGGCCTGGCTTGCACGATTGCGCGGGCAGGGCGTTCGCTTTCACATGCGGCACCGTTGGCTGGGCTGGCGAGGCGACAAGCTCGACGTAGACATGCCCGGCGTGGATTCGTCCGGCGTGGATTCGCCCGGCGTGGATTCGTCCAACGAGGATTCGACAGGCCTGCACGTGCTGCGCTTCGCGACACCTGAGGGTGAAGCGCGCCATGCCGCCGATGCCGTCGTGCTGGCGCTGGGTGGCGGCAGCTGGGCCAAGCTGGGATCCGATGGCGCCTGGGTTCCCGATCTGCAGACGCAGGGTGTGCCGGTCGCGCCATTGCGGCCCGCCAATTGCGGATTCGACGTGGACTGGTCCGATCATTTCCGCAGCCGCTATGCCGGCCAGCCGGTCAAGTCCGTGTCCATGGCCTGTGGCGGACCCGCCCGCCAGGGCGAATTCGTCATTTCCGGGACCGGCATTGAAGGCAGCCTCGTCTATGCGTTGTCCGCGTCCCTGCGCGATCGGATCGAGACCGACGGCAGCGTGGTGGCCATGCTGGATCTTGCGCCAGATTGGCCGCACCAGAAGGTGATGGCAGCGGTCACGCATCCGCGCGGCGCCCGCTCCATGTCGAGCCACCTGCAAAGCCGGCTGGGATTGACGGGAGTGAAAGCGGGCTTGCTGCGGGAATGCGCAAGCGCCGAAGACTTCAAGGACCCCGAGCGCCTGGGGCGGCGAATCAAGGCCCTGCCGTTGACGCTGCGACGAGCGCGCCCGATCGACGAAGCGATCAGCACGGCGGGCGGCGTGGCGTTCGAAGGGCTGACGGCCGGGCTCATGCTCAAAGCCATGCCGGGCGTTTTCTGTGTGGGTGAAATGCTGGACTGGGAGGCGCCCACGGGCGGCTACCTGCTGACGGCCTGCATGGCCAGCGGCGCGTCCGGCGCGGCGGGCGTGATCGATTTCCTGAAGGCGCAGGCCTGAACGGGCTGGCCGGGATTTGCAGCCCTGAAGAGATGGCTTTAAACCCGTAGTACAGGAATCCGCGGCGCTGAATGAACCGCCGGCGCGCGCAAGCTCAGGAACCCGTCGTGTGCGGCGCCATGCTCATCGGCGCGCGGGGCGCCAGATCGCTGACGACGTGACCGACCACGGGCGGTTCGCCTTCTGGCTGCGAGATGATGCCGATCACACGGGTGATGGCGCTGGCGGGAATGGTGGTTCCGTGGGCGGGGTCCTGCACCAATTGCCAGATCGTGGCGTTCGCCATGCCCGTGTCGCCCTCGGTCAGGTCGAGGTTGTCCAGGCAGTTGCGCGCAAAGGAAGACCAATCCGAAGCGTTGCACGGCAGGCCATGTGAGGTTGCCAAGCGGGCCAGTGCCAGCGGCGCGTCGGCCTGGCTTGCGGCGTGTTGGGCAGCGGTGCCCAGCGTAACGTCCAGGGACAGCAGGCGGAGAAACTCAACAACGTTGTCCGTGCTCATCTTGTAGTCTCCTTCCTTTCGGGGCTGTACGCTTCGATCGCCAGCCGGGCTGCCCGGGCTGCTTGCCGGGGTGTCATCCCGGACCTTGTCCCAGCATTGACACCAGCGACTGCTTCAGGCGCGGCGAAAAAATTGGCACCGTATGCGCTACGCCACTGCGGTCGATGCCTTCCTTGAGTTCGACTGACTGCCCCAGAAAAATATCCGGTGCGGCAGAAATTTCGTTGTACCGCGCCAGCAATTCATTGACCTGCGCCTGTGCGTCCGCCAGCGTGCTGCTGTCCGCCAGCTTGCCGGCGGCATGGGCCTGCAGAATGCGATGCAGGTCGTCGATGAACAGCGCCAGCGCAGCCTGTCCACGGCACTGCGGCTTTTCCCAGCCCCAGCCTTGCGGACCGGCGCCAGCGGTGTGTGATGCTTGTTTCTTCGTCATGTGCGCATCCTAATCCATTGGCGGCAAATACGCGACAGGCGAGAATGCCTCGCAAATGTCACCGGCGCGTAAGGGTGGTGACGGTTTCTTGTCGGTGTTGTTACACGTGACCGGCTTGTGTCGCCAAAGCCGATTGCGCGTTCTCTGCAATCCCTCTTAAGTCGTGCATGCGGTGGGGCGTGACGCCCACCGCCGGCTCTCGCGTTAATTGGGGCCTTTGCGGTATGCTGGATTCGGTTTTTTCCATGCCCAGACAGGAGATGTTTATGAAGAACAAAGTCTTTCTCGTCATGATGCTTTCGATTGCTGTGCTGACGGCGGGGTGCAACACCGTTGCCGGGGCCGGTAAAGATATCCAGCGGGGCGGGGAAAAGATCGAAGGGGCCGCTGAAAAGCGGTAGGGCAACAGGCCCTTTGCCGTCATGACGGCGCAAGGCCACGCAGGAAGTGCCTCATCAGGCACTCCGGGCGTGGCCTTTTTGCATCCGCTGGCATAATCGCGGAAGTCCGAACAGCAACAATGGCGGGAAGAAATATGCGCAAGTCTGTATGGGTGGCTGTCACGTTGGCGGCCACGTTGGCCGGATGCGCCAGCACCGGGGTCTACGAGTCGGAAACCGCAAAGAAGGAAACCTTCAGCGTCGACACCAACAGTCAGGCGGCGTTCCGCCGTGCTGGCGAGTACGTGCGCGCGTGTCATAC
Source organism: Achromobacter sp. (assembly GCA_003454835.1). Lineage (GTDB taxonomy): Bacteria > Pseudomonadota > Gammaproteobacteria > Burkholderiales > Burkholderiaceae_B > Achromobacter. The sequence goes on from DMTA01000153.1 coordinate 7,338, forward strand.
ACAGGTCAGCCATCCTTATGGCGTGTCCTATGCCTGGCGCCATAGCCTTGGCGAAAAGGGCGCACCGGACGAAATTCAGCTTTATAAGGTCGGCCAGCCGGCGACCGTGCTCGAACTGATTTCCGCGGAGGCCGACGGTCCCGCCAATGCCAAGGTGACCGTGACGGTTCTGGGCGAAGGCCGCTGGGACGAGGCCGAGCTCGCGGCGGCGCGCAAATCGATACAGAGCGCGACGCCCACCTGCCGTGGCGCCACCGGCGGCTGATCCATGGACCCCCGCGCCCAGCAGCTCCGTGCAAGCGGCACGTCGTTCGCGCTGCTGGCCGGCGCGTTTCGCTTTCTGGGATGGTTGAATGGCGGCGCCGCCCTGATCCTGGTGGGATTCACCTTGGGCATCCTGGGGCCGGACATCGCCGCGCCGGATCTGCAGATCCCCCTGCTGTTTTTCCTGGCCGGCCTGGTGATGGCGGGTCTGGGCGTGGCGTTTGCGTACCTGGCGCAGGTCAGCCTGTTGCGGCAAGGCTACAGCGGCCATTTGACGCGCGGTCATTGGCCCGCTCAATTGCTGGCGCTCGTTTGCTACGTGGCCAGCATGCTGGCCTTCTGCGCAGCGTGCTGGTTTGCGGCCGGGCAGGCCGTGACGGCAACACCACAGGCGGCGGCCTACGCTCAGCGCTAAAAACACGGGTAAACCCGTATGCGCAAAAATGTTGGACTTGTGTAGATGGTCGGAATAATATGCGCACAGCGTATATAAATCCTCTTTTTGGGGCCCGTCATGAGCATCTCCCAGCAAGCCTTTCTGCGCGACGCCATGCGCCGCCTCAACCTCACCCGCGACGTATTTGCCACGCGCATCGGCGTCAAACGTCGCGCGCTTGACACCTGGCTCCTGCCGGAAGGCTCGCAGGAGTTCCGCGCAATGCCGGAAGTCGTGCAGCGCTTCGTCAGCGAAATCGTGCAAAACGGTGTGCTGCTGGAAAAATATACGCAAAGCGTACAAGACGGCCCGCTCCGTGATCGCATCGCACTTGAAGGCAAGAACCAGCTCCTCTCGGTAGACCAATTCACGCGCGATTCCGTCGAAGACCTCTTCCGCGTGGCCGACATGATGCAGCCCATCGCACGCCGTCAGAAGGTGTCGCGCGTTTTGGAAGGCGCCGTGCTGGGCAACCTGTTCTTCGAGGCCAGCACCCGCACCCGCGTCAGCTTCGGGTCCGCCTTCTGCCGCCTGGGCGGCTCGGTGTGCGACACGACCGGCTTCACGTTTTCGTCGATGGCCAAGGGCGAATCCATCTATGACACCAGCCGCGTCATGAGTGGCTATGTGGACGCGATGGTCATCCGCCATCCCGATCAGGGATCGGTCGCGGAATTTGCGCGCGCGACGAACATCCCTGTGGTCAACGGCGGCGACGGCCCGGGAGAACACCCCAGCCAGGCCCTGCTGGACCTGTACACCATCCTGACCGAGTTCTCGCGCCTGGGTAAGTTGCTGGACGGCGCGCACATCGCGATGGTCGGCGATCTGAAGTACGGCCGCACCGTGCATTCGCTCATCAAGCTGATGGCGCTGTACAAGAACGTGAAGTTCTCGCTGATCTCGCCCAAGGGCCTGGAGATGCCGACCTACATCGTCGAGCAGGCCAGCCGCAACGGCAACATCATCGAGCAGAAGTCCTCGCTGGCCGAAGGCCTGGCGGGCGCCGACGTGATCTACGCGACGCGCGTGCAGAAAGAGCGCTTCGCCAACGAAGAGAACGAAGGCTACACGCCGGACTTTCAGGTCAACCGCGCCATCATCGACGCCTACTGCAGCCCCGAGACGATCGTGATGCACCCGCTGCCGCGCGACAGCCGTCCAGGCGCCAACGATCTCAGCGTGGACCTGAACCACGATCCGCGTTTGGCCATCTTCCGCCAGACCGACAACGGCATTCCCATCCGCATGGCGATCTTCGCGGTGCTGCTGGGTGTGGAAGGCCTTGTGCAGCATTCGCTGCGCGATGTGACGTGGCAGCATCCGTCGCATGTCGGTCCCGACGATTCGGTCTTCCACGGTCTCGATTGACCGCATCGATCCGTGGCGGGCCCGCGAAAGCGGCCCCGCCACGGAGAATTCAAGCATAATCCGCGCTGGTTTTTCGGGCGCGTGCCGCAGCCTGGCGCGGGCGCCGTTCTTGGGCGGATGAGCTTATGTCTTCAAGCAGTACCGGTGTTCCCCCTGCGGCCACCGCAATGGAGGCCTCCGCATTGGCGGCCACCACCAAAGCGGCCACCGGCCAGGATTGCTACCTGAGTGCATCCAATGCGCATGCCTGGGAAGCGGTCTATCAATCCGTGGACGCCGATACGCGCGGCCAGGTTGCAGCGGTGGTGTCCGACCACGCCACGCAACTGGTCGATGCCTTCTATTCCACTTTGCTCGCTGATGCCGAAGCGGGCCCGCGGCTCTCGCACGAAATCGTGTCGACCCGCCTGCACCGCGGCATGATGCACTGGTTGAAGGACCTGCTCTGCGTGCGCGATCAGGGAGACATCGACGTGCTGCTGGCCACGCAGAAGAAGGTGGGCGAGGTGCACGCGCGCGTTCACATTCCGATCCATCTCGTGATGGCCGGCGCCCGCATCCTGAAGAACGAAATCGCGCAGCGGCTGCGCGCAAGCGGCCTGGATGGCATGGCGGCGTCGGCGGCCACGCAATACGTATGCAACCTGTTTGATCTGGCGATCGAGCAGATGAGCCGTGCGTTCATGCGCGACATCAATCGCGGCGCGCGCAACGACGAGGCCTATCGCCTATTCGCGTTGGGGCAGAACATCTCGACTGAGCGCGAGCGCCAACGCGCCGCGTTGCTGGAGTGGAGCCAGGCCGTGCTGATCGGCCTGCATTACCGGACGCCGGAGCAGGCGCTGCCGCGGCTGTCGGCCTCGGAGTTCGGCCTGTGGCTCCAGCACAAGGGCGCGGTGCTCTTTGAAAGCGCGCCGGCACTGCGTCAGATCACGGAGGCCGTGGCACGTCTGGATGACACCGTGCTGCCGCGGATGATGCAAAGCGCCAGCCAGGCGCCGGAATCGCTGCCCAACCAGGTGCGTGAACTGCAGGAGCTGGTCGCGCGCATCAAGCATTTGCTCAATGGCCTATTCGACATGGTGGCCGAGATCGAAAGCGGCAGCGATCCGCTCACCAACGTGTTGAACCGGCGTTTCCTCCCGTCCGTCATCGGACGCGAGATTTCGCTGGCGCAGCGCCAGCGGTCGAGCTTTTCGGTGCTGCTGCTGGATATTGATTATTTCAAGGCGATCAACGATGCGCATGGCCATGCGGGCGGCGACCAGATCTTGCGCCAGTTTGCCGAGGTCGTTCACCAGACCTGTCGTTCCAGCGACTTCGTGTTCCGCTATGGCGGCGAGGAGTTCCTGGTTGTGCTGGTGGACACGGGACCCGGCCCCGCGCTGGCCGCCGCCGAAAAACTCAACGCCGAGATCCGCCGGCACCGCTTCATGATTGCCGAGGCCGGCGCGCTGCAGGTGACGGCCAGCATCGGTGTCGCAACCTTCGACGGCCATCCCGACTATGCGTACCTGATCGATCGCGCGGACAAGGCGCTGTACAGGGCCAAGCAGGCCGGCCGCGACCGCAGCGTCGCGGCATGAAAAAGGGCCGCTCGGCAAGAGCGGCCCTGACTGTTGTTGCGGGCAAGAAGGCTTAGATCTTCTTTTCGCCGCCCAGCGCCTCGACCAGCTCGGCCATCATCTTGGCCAGTTCGCCGGTCATCAGCATCATGTCGGAATCGAACTTCTCGTCGTCGTTCGCGGCGACGCCTTCGTTGCCTTCTTTCAGCACGTCCAGGGGCGCCACGCGCTTGACGTCCAGGCCTTCGGTCAGGACGAACGACACGCGGTCGGCCCAGGTCATGGCCAGGCGGGTGCACTGCTTGCCGGACTGGATGTGGCGGCGCACGTCGTCGGCGTCGATGGAATGCTTGACGTAGCGGATGGCCGCGCCGCTTTCGCCGGACGAGCGCAGCTCGGTGTCCTGGTCGATGGTGAAGTTGCTGGGCGCTTCGTCCTCGGCCAGCCAGCCGGTCATGGCCGACGCCGGCGATTGGGCGACGTACAGGTTTTCCAGCGGGAAGGGATCGACGCACTTGGCCAGCAGGCCGATGACTTCGTCGGCCTTGGCCGACGCGGCCGCGTCAATGACGAGCCAGTTGTTCTTCGGGTCGATCCAGACGCGCGTGTCGCGATAGACGCTGAACGCGCGCGGCAGAAGCTCGTCGGTGACGCGCTCCTTGATTTCCTTCATCTGCTTGCGGCCAGGCTTGTAGCCTTGCTGCTCTTCGATCTCCTGGGCGCGCGCCTTGGCGACCTGGTTGATCACGGTGCCCGGCAAAAGCTTCTTTTCGGCGCGCAGGCTGAGCAGGATCTGGCCGTTGACTTCGTGGGCCAGGCCGCCGTTCTCGCGCGGGGGCACCCAGCCCAGACTTTGCATTTCGAGGTTGTTGCCGGACTGGTACGCATGCTTTGCCAGCGTGTCTTCAAGCTGATCGCCGGTCAGGGTCCAGGGCGAAGAGAGGCGGTAAATCTTGAGATTCTTGAACCACATGAGCGTCGGCCAAAAGGGTTGATTCTATACGACGTGGCGACTTTGCCGAAGTGGTCCGTTGCGCCCGGCAGCAGGCGACACGTTCTGTCACTGACAGGGAGGGACCTATCCGGTAATGTCCCGCGCACCAACGTGAGATTGGAGTGAAAAGATGAAAATCATTGGCGCGATCCTGATTGTCCTGGGCGTGGCTGCCCTGGCCTACAAGGGCTTCAGCTACAAGTCCGAGGAAACGGTCCTGCAGATCGGATCCGTGAAGGCCACGGCGGAAACCGAGAAGTCGGTTCCCATCCCGACGTGGGCTGGCATTGCCGCGATCGTAGCGGGCGTCCTCGCAATCGGCGTGGGCATGCGTCGTTGATCTGCGCCGGCCGCAGGGCCGGTCGTGTGGCGTCAAAAGGCATGAAGAGGGCGGTCGCGTTGCGGCCGCCCTTTGTTTTTGCGCGGGGTCCATGGGATCCGCGGCCACAAAAAAAAGCGGCCCGGCTCAATGAAGAGTCGGGCCGGTACGGGAGCACACAATACCGCGTCATAAAAGGCTCGCGGGGAACGCGGCATTGGTGTCAGAACAGCAGCCCTGCAATCGTCTGACAGGGGGATCAATCGTCAGGCAATCTTGCGCAAGGCCGTAATCTGAGCGCCCAGTCTACTGGCGCCGGTCTGACAGGGTCCTGAAAGTACGAATAAAAAAAAAGCTCCGACAAGGAGCTTTTGAAAGGCCGGGCAGGCGCAGCAGTCCCGCCCGGCGGGGGATGGTCTATCAGGCGTTGATGTCGTTGTCCTTGGATTCGCGCACGAACAGCGTGCCGATGACCAGGGTCATGACCGCGATGATGATCGGATACCACAAGCCGTCGTAGATGTTGCCGGTGGCAGCCACCACGGCGAACGCGACGGGAGGCAGGAAGCCGCCGAACCAGCCGTTGCCGATGTGGTAGGGCAGGCTCATCGACGTGTAGCGGATGCGCGTCGGGAACATTTCCACCAGCATGGCGGCGATCGGGCCGTAAACCATGGTCACGTACAGCACCAGGATCGTCAGCAGCACCACGACCATTACGTTGTTGGTCTGGGCCGGATCGGCCTTGGCCGGGTAGCCGTGGCTGCGGATGGAGGCGGTCAGCGTCTTGTCGAGTTCAGCGACCTTGGCCTTGAACTCGGCGGGCGCCAGCGAGCGGCCGTCGAACGAGGTGAACTCTTCATTGCCTATCTTGACGCGGGCCACGGAACCGGCCGGGGCCGCTTCGTTGCGGTAGTTCACCGAGTTGCGGGCCATGAACGACTTGATCACGTCGCAAGAGCTGGTGAACGACGCCGTGCCTACCGGGTTGAACTGGAACGAGCAGGTGCTGGGATCCGCGATCACGGTGACCGGGGCGGTGGCTTGCGCCTTTTCAAGCGCCGGGTTGGCGAAGTGCGTGAGGCCCTGGAAGATCGGGAAGTAGGTCGCGGCAGCGATCAGGCAGCCCGCCATGATGATCGGCTTGCGGCCGATCCTGTCCGACAGCGCGCCGAAGATCACGAAGAACGGCGTGCCCAGCAGCAGCGCGATGGCGATCAGGATGTTGGCCGTGTTGGCGTCGACCTTCAGCGTCTGCGTCAGGAAGAACAGCGCGTAGAACTGACCCGTGTACCAGACCACGGCCTGGCCGGCCGTCAGGCCCAGCAGCGCCAGGATCACGACCTTCAGATTCTTCCATTGGCCGAAGGATTCGGCGATCGGCGCCTTCGAGCCCTTGCCTTCTTCCTTCATACGCTTGAAGGTGGGGGATTCGTTCAGTTGCAGCCGGATCCAGACCGAGATGCCAAGCAGCACGACCGAGATCAGGAACGGAATGCGCCAGCCCCAGGCCTTGAAGTCGTCTTCGCCCATGAACGTGCGGATGCCCAGGATGACCAGCAGCGACAGGAACAGGCCCAGCGTTGCGGTGGTTTGAATCCAGGAGGTGTAGAAGCCGCGGCGGCCGTGCGGGGCGTGTTCGGCAACGTAGGTCGCCGCGCCGCCGTATTCGCCGCCAAGCGCCAGACCTTGCAAGAGGCGCAGGACGATCAGGATGGCGGGAGCGGCCAGGCCGATGCTGGCATAGCTGGGCAGGATGCCGACGAGGAACGTGGACAGACCCATGATCACGATCGTGACCAGGAAGGTGTATTTACGTCCGACTAGGTCACCCAGCCGGCCGAACACCAGCGCGCCGAACGGCCGCACCGCGAAACCGGCCGCAAAGGCCAGCAGCGCGAAGATGAAGCCCGCGGTCGGGTTCACGCCGGAGAAGAAGTGTTGGGCAATGATGGCTGCGAGCGAGCCGTAGAGATAAAAGTCATACCACTCGAACACCGTGCCGAGTGAGGACGCGAAGATGACCTTGCGCTCCTCCTTGGTCATCGGACGCGGATCCGCGGATGGACCGCGGCCTGCCATGGTAGTTGTGCTCATGATGTCTCCTCGTTTTTAGGCCGGCGGTTTTCCGCCGTGCTTGACCCTCCGCCGGCGAGACCGACATCGAGCTATCGCCACATTGGGGGCCGAGGCTGACGAGGTTCTGACGTGACCCTTACTCGAATCTTAAAATTGAAACAAATAGTAATTTCACGGGGGAGTGCTAGGGATAGTCCTTAGCTGTCGAGCGTGTCGGGCGGGGGCGTGTAGAGGGGAAAAACAACGCGGATGCGCGTGCCGGGCAGGTCGGAGTGTTCGGTGGGATGGTCGCCGATTTCCACGTTGGCCTGATGCTTCTGCGTGATTTCGCGCACGATCGCCAGCCCCAGTCCGCTGCCATCGGACGTCGTGCCGAGCACACGGTAGAAGCGGTCGAAAACGCGCTCGCGCTCGTCGGGCGCGATGCCCGGTCCGGAATCCTCGACTTCCAGAATGCCTTGGCCGTCCGCTTGCAGTACGCGCACGGTGATATGGCCGCCGCGCGGGGTGTAGCGAAGCGCGTTGTCGACCAGGTTGTTCAGCAACTCGGCCAGCAGCAGCGGATTGCCATTGATCTCGACGGGCGTGTCCGCGCCTTCGAACCCCAGGTCCGTGTTGAGCGACAGCGCCAGCGGCACCCAGTGCATGGTCTGCTCGTAGGCGATGGCGTTGATGTCCGTGCGCGTCAGGCCGATGGCGCTGGGGTTCTCGGCCCGGGCCAGCAACAGCAACTGATTGACGAGCCGGGTCGCGCGTTCCGAACCCGTCACGAGCTGGCGCAGGCTGGATTGCATTTCCTCGGGGCTGGCGTCGCGCAGCGCCAGTTCGGCCTGCGTGCGTAGTCCGGCCAGCGGCGTCTTCAGCTGGTGCGCGGCGTCGGCCACGAACCGGCGCTGCGCCTGCACGTTGGCGGACAGGCGGTCCAGCAGGTCGTTCATGGC
>DMTA01000152.1 GCA_003454835.1 Achromobacter sp.
CGCTGGGTGTCGCGCGCTGCGTCGCGTGCGGCTCGCCCGACGCCGCGCGTCTCGTTGCCCAAGCCTGCGGCGAGGGCATTGCCGAGGCGTACGCGCAGGTCCGCGATTCGATGGCCACCCGCTACCAGGAAGACCTCAAGCGCGTGCGCGCTGGCAAGCTGGGCCACTATCTGGGCGCGGATGGCCTGGCGGCGCGGGTCGCGAATCTGCGGGAGTTTGCCCTGTGAATCGTCCTGCCGCCGGGTTCGCGCTGTCGATCGTCCTGTGCAGCCCGGTGGCTTGGGCCGCCGGCAAGCCATCGTTCGATTGCGCCAGGGCCCGGACGGCGGTCGAGAAGGCGATCTGCGCCGATGGCGGGTTGGCTGAGCAGGATGCCAGCATTGCACGACACTTCGGCAAGGCCAGAATGACCTTCGACCCGGCGACGGGCAAGGCGCTGACGGAAGACCAGCGCTGGTTCGTCAAGGTGCGGGACGAGGCCTACGCGGCGCCGCCTGGCAGCGATCCGCCGCAAAAGGAGCTGGCGGACCGGTTGAAGTATCGCGACGCCTTTCTGTCGTCGCTGGTGCTCAAGCGCCGTCAAGGCTTTGAAGGCGATTGGGAAAACCTTGCCGGTGGCATTTCGATCAAGCGGCAGCCGGATGGCAGCCTGGCATTCGACGGCTCCGCGGCGCATCCGGAAAATGGCCGCTGGGTGTGCGACGTGCGCGGCGCGGGCGCGGTCAAGAACAATGCGGTGGTCGTCGAGACCGTCGACGCCGAGGGCTGGACACTGACGCTGTCGCGCAAGGGATACGGCCTCGTGCTGTCCGAGAACCCGCCGGCCGGGGCCGCCGACGCAGCCAGCCGGCCGTATTGTGGTCTGAACGGCGCGCTCGGCGGCGTTTACTATCCGGTTTCAAGGCCTTGATCGGCGCGCCGCCGCTGCGACTAGAATGGCATTCCGAATCGCAGTGAACACGTTCTTGTTTTGAAAGGACAGGCGTGACCATCCCGTATCTGCGCCGGCTGACCGCTGTCAGCCGCAGCCCGCAAGCCAATAGGCATCTTGCCTATCTGCTGACCTTCACCGCCGGCGCCGTTAACGCCGGCGGATTTCTGGCGGTCCAGCAGTACACCTCCCACATGTCCGGCATCGTGTCCATGATGGCCGACCACATGGCGCTCGGCGGGGTGATCGTGGTGTTGCAAGGGCTGGCGGCGCTGGTGTCGTTCATGGCAGGGGCGGCCAGCTCAGCTTTCCTGATCAACTTTGGGCGCAGGTCCCGGCTGGCCAGCGAATACGCGCTGCCGCTGCTTCTGGAGGCCGTGCTGCTGCTGATCTTCGGCCTGTTGGGCGCCAACCTGGAGACGCTGCGCTGGTTCTACGTGCCCGGCACGGTGATGCTGCTCTGCTACATCATGGGACTGCAGAACGCGATGATCACCAAGGTGTCCCGGTCCGAAATCCGCACCACGCACGTGACGGGCATGGTGACCGACATCGGCATCGAGCTCGGCAAGTTGTTCTACTGGAACGTCGCAAAGGGCGACCCGCAGGCGATGCCGCGGGTGCTGGCCGACCGCGGCAAGCTCATCGTGCTGAGCCTGATGGTGACCTTGTTCTTCTTGGGCGGCGTGACGGGTGCGTATTCGTTTTTCAATTTCGGCTTCGGATCGACCTGGCCGCTGGCGTTGTTGCTGATGCTGCTGGCCGCGGTGCCGATCCTGGACGACATCCGCAGCTTCATGCACCGGGCCTAGCCGGCCGCGGATGGCCGACACCACCTGGCCGGCCGCGCCTGGCCGGCCGCCCCTACCGCTTCGATTTGACCGCGGCGGAATGGCTCAGGAAGACCTGCAGCGCCGCCAGCGTTTCATAGTGCAGGCGTTCGAAGCGGGCGTCCTTGGCCGGATCGGTGATGGCGTACCCCTTGGCGTCCAGCGGATACGGTTCGCCCAGCAATCGGCCGATGTCGATCTGGTAATAGCTGGCGTCCCCATACGGGCGCTTGCCGTCGATATAGGGCATGGGCCAGAAGCGGTCCCCTTCTCGTAAAACCGCGCCCAGCGCCTGATCGTCCACTTCGCGCCAAACCGCCGCGCGCAGCAGGACAAGATGCTCCTTGCGCAGATCGAACGTGCCCTGCGCGTCCACCCCGCTTTCCGGAAAGTCGAAGGCTTCGCGCATCTCGGCTGGCACGGCATAACGGCCGGGTTGCAGCCTGCCGACGGATTGCACATAGCGCGGGACCAGGCGGCAGACTTCGGCCAGCCGCCGAATGGCCAGCGCATCATCGGTTGTCTTCAGCGCGCCGCGAGCAGTGGCAAGCGTATTGGCGCCGCCGAGCAGCGGTTGCTCGAAATCGATGCCGGGCGCGCCGGATTCAACCGGCATCCATTGCACGCGCAGCAGGCGCATCAAGGCCGCGTGCTGCGGGGTGTAAGACAGGCTGGAGTCTGGCGCCGCATAGACCTGGCGGACGATGGCATCGCGGGCGGGTGACGCCAGAGCGCGCAGCGGCGCGGCAAGCAGGCTGCCCAGCATCAGCAGCAGGGGGCGACGGTTCATGGGGTCTCCGGGTGCATTTGGCCCTATTGGGGCAGGCTTGCCAATTGGGTTTCGGTAAGTGTGTAGCCTGGCTGCAGGCGTAGCGCGGCTTCATAGGACTTGCGGGCGTCCGCCACGCGCCCAAGCCTTCGCTGCAGGTTGCCGAGATTCGTCAGGATCAGTGCGCTGGCCGGCTTGGCGCGCACTGCCTTCTCAAAGGCGTCTAGCGCTTCGTGCGGGCGGTTCAACGCGTCCAGCATCGACGCCTGCAGGTTGCAGCCGATGCTCCAGCCAGGAAATCTTGCGGTCAGCGTCTGCGTGGTCGCCAGCGCGTTGGGAAGGTCCGCGCGCTCGGCCTGCGTGCCAGCCTTGTTGACGTATGCCCATTTGTTGTCGGGATCCAATGCGATGGACTGCTCGAACAGCGCGAGCGCCGCCGCCATGTTGCCCTGCTGACCATGGAGCTTTCCCAGGAACAGGCGGATGTCGGCATTGGCGGGCTCCTGCCGCGCCATGTCTTCGGCGATGCGCTGCGCCTCCTGGCGGTTGCCGGCTCGCAGCGCCGCGGAAACTTGCGCGTTCTGCGCCTGCAGGGCAGGGGGCCACTGCTGGATTCGTGCCCGTAGCGCGTCGTGCTCAGTTCGCAGTTCTGCGAGGTAGGCGTCATCCAGTTGCGACGCGTCCTGGGCATGGGCCGGCTGGCCCGTCAGAACGCTGGCGAGAAGCAACGATGAAAAGAGACGGATGCGAAGCGCTGCAAGCATGAGAAGGGCCGCCGGGCGTCATGTCGGGCCCATACGATACCGGAACCATCGCCAACGAAGGGCCCGCGGGATGGCCACGCCCGTCTTTTCAGACCAGCACTACAATGCCCGGGCGCGCATACACATACTCACGCGAGGAGCAGACAAGTCATGGACGCGGAATTCTGGCTGGAACGGTGGCGCGAAGGGCGCACGCATTTTCATCAGACTCGGATCACGCCGCTATTGCAAAAGTATTGGCCAACGCTTGACGTCCCCAAGGGCGGCAAGGTGCTGGTCCCGCTTTGCGGCAAGTCGCTGGACATGGTGTGGCTGGCCGCGCAGGGCCATCAGGTGCTGGGCGCGGAACTCTCGCAGCTCGCAGTGGAGCAATTCTTCACCGAAAACGAATTGCGGCCGGTCAAGCACGACTCGGCCTACGGCACGCATTACGTGGCCGGCAACATCGAGATCGTCTGCGGAGATATCTTCAAGATGGATGCGCAGGTGCTGTCGCATTGCGTGGGCGTGTACGACCGCGCGGCGCTCGTTGCGCTGCCGGATGCGATGCGGGCAAACTACGTGCGCCACGTTTACGGGCAGTTGTCGCCGTCGTATCGCGGCGTGCTCATCACCCTGGACTATCCGCAGGACGAGATGGCGGGCCCCCCGTTTTCCGTGGTGGACAGCGAAGTGCAGGCAATCTTTTCGGGCGTGTCGCCCGCCGTCATCATCGACCGCCGCGACATTCTCGACAAGGAACCCAAGTTCCAATCTGCGGGCGTCAGCCGCCTGGACACCGTGGTTTACCGTTTGGGCGTACAGGCCTGACGCGCTGCCTTACCGAAATGAAAAAACCCGTTCAATCGAACGGGCTTTTTTTTGCGTGAGCGTTTTGCGGGCTAGGTCATCAACCAGCCACCGGCAACGTCCAGAACCTGTCCGGTCACGAACCTGGCTTGATCGGACGCGAAGAAGAGGCAGGCATCCGCTACTTCCTCGGGCGTACCCAGGCGCCGCAACGCAGTCACCGCCGCCACCGCGTCGTTGATCTCCTGCGGCACGCTTTTGAGCAGCGGTGTGCTGATCCGGCCGGGCGCCAGCGCGTTCACGGTCACCTGATGCTCGCCCAGTTCGGCGGCCCAGTGCCGCGTCAGCCCGATCAGCCCGGCTTTGGTGGCCGCGTAATGCGCCGCCACGATATCGCAGTACGCCCTGCCGGCCACCGACGACATGTTGATGACGCGCCCCTGCCGCGCCTGCACCATGTGCGGCGTGGCCAGATGCGTCATGTAGAACACGCTGTTCAAGTTCACCGAAACGACGTTGTTCCACTCCGCGGGCGGCATTTCCCAGACCTTCAGCGCGCGGCCGTTCGTCTTGGGCGAGATGCCGACGTTGTTGACCAGGACGGTGGCGGCCCCCAGCTCGCGCGTGATGCGGTCATAGGCGGCCTGGCACTGCTCAAAATGCGAGACGTCGGTGGGCACGAAGCACACGTCGTGACCGCGCTTCTGGAGCTCCTTCTCATAGGCCTGCCCGGCCTGCGCGTTGAAGTCGACGAGACCCACTCGGCCGCCTTCGGCCAGTAAGGCCTCGACGATGGCCGAGCCGATGCCGCCGACCGCGCCTGTGACGATGATGGTCTGGCCGGTAAAGCGCGCATTCATGGCCGCACCTGCAGCATGATCTTGCCGATGTGCTTGCTGCTTTCCATCAGCGCGTGGGCGCGCGCGGCCTCGGCCAGCGGAAGTACCTCGTGGATCAAGGGCTGGCACTGTCCCTGTTCCATGAGCGGCAGCACCTTCTGCGTCAGCGACTGCGCAATGGCGCCCTTGTCCTCGTCGGAGCGCGGGCGCAGCGTCGACCCGGTGAATTGCAGCCGTTTGGTCATGATGGGCAGGGCATCGATCTCGGCTTTGCTGCCTTCCAGAAACGCAATCTGCACCAGCCGGCCATTCAGGGCCAGCAACCGCAGGTTCTTGTTGATGTAGGCGCCGCCCACCATGTCCAGGATCACGTCGACGCCGGCCTTGCCCGTGCCTTCGCGCACGGCGGCCTCGAAATCCACGTCGCGGTACTGCACGGCATGATGCGCGCCGGCCTTCAGGCAGGCGTCCGCCTTCTCTGCGTTGCCCACGGTGGTCCAGACCTCCGCGCCGAACGCGCGCGCGAGCTGGATTGCCGTCAAGCCGATACCGCTGGAGCCGCCGTGGACCAGAAACTTCTCGCCCGCGGCCAGGCGCGCGCGGTCGAACACGTTGGTCCAGACGGTGAAGTAGTTTTCGGGGATGGCCGCGGCCGTCAGCAGGTCCAGGCCGCGCGGCACCGGCAGGCAGTGGCGCTCGTCGGCCAGGCAATACTGGGCATAGCCGCCGCCCGGCGTCAGCGCGCAGACCTGGTCGCCGGCCTTCAAGCCCTGCACCTCCGGACCGGCCGCCACGATGGTGCCCGAGACTTCGAGGCCCAGATAGGGCGAGGCGCCCGGGGGCGGGGGATAGGACCCAGAGCGTTGCAGCACGTCCGGGCGGTTGACGCCCGCGTAGGCCACCTCGATCAGCACCTGGCGGCCCGTGGGCGCTTCCATGTCGCGTTCGGCGAGGCGCATGCAATCAGGCGCGCCGCCCTTGCCGTGGTCGATGAATGTGCAGCGTAAAGACATGAGACGTTCGTCCTTGAATTTCAGTGGCCCAGATAGGCCTTCTTGACGTGCGGGTCGCTGAGCAGTTCCGCGCCCGTTCCCGTGCGCACGATCGCGCCGTTTTCCAGCACATAACCGCGATCCGCCAGACGCAGCGTGCGGAACACGTTCTGCTCCACCAGCAGCACCGTCACGCCGTGCGATGTGACGTCTCGGATGATGTCGAACATCTGCTGCACCAGCAGCGGCGACAACCCCAGCGAGGGCTCGTCGAACACCAGCAGCTTCGGATCGGCCATCATGCCGCGCGCAATCGCCACCATCTGCTGCTCGCCGCCCGACAGCGACCCGGCGTACTGGTTCAGCCGCTCTTTCACGCGGGGGAAAATGCGCAGCACCTCGTCGAGCTTGCGTTCGACAATCGGCCGCGCGGCGCGCTTGTACGAGCCCATGAGCAAGTTGTCGCGCACGGTGAAGTGCGGAAACAGCTGGCGTCCTTCGGGAATCATGGTGATGCCGGCATCGACGATGTCATAGGGTTCGCGGTTCGTCAGGTCCTGGCCTTCGAATTCCACCTTGCCCTGCGTGGCGGCGATCACGCCGCACAGCGTCTTGAGCGTGGTCGTCTTGCCCGCGCCGTTGGCGCCAATCAGCGTGACGATCTCGCCCGCGTTCACCTCGAAATTCAGGCCGTTGAGCACCTGGCTCTTGCCATAGCCCGACGTCAGATTCGACACCTTAAGCATCCTGATACTCCTTGCCCAGATAGGCTTCGATGACGGCCGGGTTCTCAACCACGTCCTTGGGGGCGCCGCTGACCAGCACGCCGCCTTCGTTCAGGACGATGATGCGGTCGGACAGCGCCATCGTGGCCTGCATCATGTGTTCGATCAGCAGCACAGACACACCGGAATCGCGGATGCGACGGATCATCTGGATGGATTTCTCGATGTCCGTGGGGTTCAAGCCCGCCATCACTTCATCCAGCAGCAGGATGCGCGGCTTGATCGCCAGCGCACGCGCGACTTCCAGACGCTTCATGCCGCCCACGGTCAGGCTGCGCGCTTCAGTGTTCAGGTACTTCACCAGGTCGGTCTGTTCGGCCACCTTCAGCGCGATCTGCTCGGCCTCGTCGCGGTCCGACGTGTGAATGAAGGCGCCCAGCATGATGTTTTCCAGCACCGTCAGTCCTGTGAACGGTTTGGCGATCTGGAACGTGCGGCCCAGGCCCTTGTGCGCAAAGGCGTCGGGCGTCTTGCACGTCACCCAGTTGCCTTGCTCATCGCGCATCGTGATGTCGCCTTTGTCCGGCGACAGGAAACCCGACAGCAGGTTGAACACCGTGGTTTTGCCCGCGCCGTTGGGCCCGATCATGCCCAGGATCTCGTGCTCGTTCAGCGTCAGCGATACGTCGTTGGTGGCGCGCAGGCCGCCGAAGCTCTTGAACAATCCCTCCGCCTTCAGCACCGGCTGCTCGCTGCGGGTGGCGTTGCGGATGCGGATCTCGTCGGCAAGCTTGAGCTTGGCCGGCGGCGTGCCCAAATAGGGCAGGCGCGCCAGCATGCGTTCGATAAAGGGCCCGAACGCACCTGCGAGCCCTCGCGGAATGGTCAGCACGACCGCGACCAGGATCAGGCCGTAGATCAGCCCGTGCATGCCGTTGCCGACGCTGCTGAGCCAGCCGCGCGCCAGTTCCGCGATCGGCAGCACCAGGAAGGTGCCCGCGATCGGGCCGGACACCGTGCCCAACCCGCCGATCAGCGCAAACATCGCGACCTGGATCGACAGCTCCAGCGAAAACGCGGAACTGGGATCGACGAAGGTCAGGTAGGTGATGTGGAACGTGCCGATGATGCTGGTCAGCACGGCCGACACCACGGCGGCGATGATCTTTACGCGCACGGTGTGAATGCCCACGGCCAGCGCGGCATCTTCGCGCTCGCGGATCGCGATCAGGTAATGCCCGATGCGCGACTTGCGGATGTACCACGAGACCCAGGTCACCAGCACGAACAGGCCGAACGCGATGATGACGTAGTTGATCTTCTCGCGGAACACGATCCACGCCCAGCCGATATTCAAGGGCAGACTGATGCCGCTTGAGCCGCCGGTCCAGCTTTCCTCGTGGATGACCAGGAGGCGCACCACTTCCAGGATGGCGATGGTCGCCAGCGCAAAGAATGGCCCGCGCAGGCGCAGCGTGGGATAGCTGATCAGGATGGCGACGGCTGCGGAGATGGCTGCGCCCGCAAACATGCCTATCCACGGCGAGATGCCGAAGTTCTGCGTCAACAGCGTCGCCGTGTAGCCGCCGATGCCGTAGAACACCGCGTGGCCGAGGGACAACTGTCCGGCATAGCCGCCCACGATGTTCCACGCGACGGACAGCGCGGAAAACACGAACAGCAGAACAAAGAGGTTGGTCCAGAAAGGCGTGCCCATGACAACGGGCACGAGGAACATCGTGATCAGCAGAATGAGGCTGACGTAGGCTTTGGGGTGTCGAAAGTCGGGAAACACGTCTTGCTCCTTGTTGTTCTGGTCACTCTGTACCGACACCGAACAGACCGTTCGGCTTCAGGACGAGGATCAAGAGGAAGATCCCGAAATAGACGACCTCCTTCAGGTCGGGCGCGATGTAGAAGCCCGCCAGCGTGTCGACGATGCCGATGATCATCGAGCCGGCGACGGCGCCGTACAGGCTGCCCAGGCCGCCCAGCACCACGATGACGAATGCCGTCAGCACGAAGTAGGTGCCCACCGTGGGGAACACCGGATACTGAGGCGCCAGCAACCCCGCGGCGATGCCGACGAACGCCGTGCCCAG
Organism: Achromobacter sp.; assembly: GCA_003454835.1. Classification (GTDB taxonomy): domain Bacteria; phylum Pseudomonadota; class Gammaproteobacteria; order Burkholderiales; family Burkholderiaceae_B; genus Achromobacter. Next base: position 8,742 of record DMTA01000152.1, read on the forward strand.
CCCGAAGGCGATGGCGTAGACGTTATTGACGTTTACGCCCATCAGCGTGGCGGCGTAGCGGTGTTGCGCCACGGCCCGCAGTGCGCGGCCCAGGTAGGTGCGGTGCATGAACAGGTGCAGCAGCACGGCCAGCGTCAGGCCGATGACGAACGTGACGAGCTGGCCGGTGACCATCGAGAACGGACCGAATTCGATGGCGTTGGTGCCCAGTTCGACCGGCGCGCGATAGACGTTTGCGCCGAAGATCACCAGCGCCAGATTCAGCAGAATGGTGGACACGCCCACCGTGGCGAAGATCTGGATGTGTTGATCAGCATGAAGCAGCGGCTGGATGATGCCCTTCTGCGTCAGCGCGCCCAGCGCGAACAGAATGACGGCCACCGGAATCAGACCCGCGTAGGGGTGGACGCCGAACTGCGCCGCGATCAGATAGACCATGTACATGCCGATCATCAGGAACTCGCCGTGCGCGAAGTTCACGACGCGCACAACCCCGAAGATGAGCGTCAGCCCCAGGCTGATGATCGTGTATGCGCCGCCCAGCAACAGGCCGTTGATGACCAGTTGAATGAATAATTCCATTGTGCAACCTCTAAGTGCGGGAAGCGCCCCGTCCCTGTCCCGCAGCGTCCAGGGGCGGGGCGCTCAGGCCCCGGGTATGACCGGCCGCGCACCGGGAGCGTATGGCTCCGGCACCCGGCCGCTGGCATCGCGCTTTATTTCTTGAAGATGGGCTTGCCGAGTGCGAGGTTTTCCGGGCCGATGGTGACCAGCTTGCCGTCTTGCCACTGCATCACGTAGAAGGTCGAGGCGTTGTTCTGCCCGTCTTCGCCGAAGTCAAAGCCCCAGCCGTTGGCAGTCTGGCCGGCGGGTTTCTTGTAGGCCAACACCGCGGCGCGGATCTTGTCCTTGTCCGTGGACTTGGCGTTGCCGATGGCTTCAAAGAAGGCCTTGGCGCCGACGTAGTTGGTCAGGCTGTGGCCGGATTGCGGGTCGCTCTTGTACGTGGTCTTGTAGGCTTCGAGGAACTTGTCCAGGCCCGGCGCGCCCGCCGGATTAATGGATGCTTGCGGGAAGTCCAGGTCGAACACGCCGTTCATGTCGGCGCCCACGGCCTTGGCGGTGTCGGCCAGCGAATAGCCGCCGCCTGCGCCGATGACGACCTTGGGCTTGAAGCTCGCCGCGCGCGCCTGGCTGAAGAACAGGATGGCGTCGTTCTGGTAGGCCGTCTGCAACACCACGTCAGCTTTCGCGCCCTTTAGGCGCAGGATCAGCGAGGACAGGTCGACGGTCTTGGCCGAATAGGGCAGGACTTCCACCACGTTGTAGCCAAGTTCCTGCGCGCGCTTCTTTTCTGTGGCGGCCACGTCGGTGCCATACGGGCCGTCCTCGTGGATGATCCCGATCTTGATGTCCTTGGGGTTCAGGCCCATGCCCGGCGCGATGGTGTCATGCAACGCGTTCACCACCGACACGCCGTACAGCGCGGTGTTGGGGTTGCTGCGGAACAAGTACTTGTAGTTGCGCGTGGTGATCTTGTGCGCGGTGGCGCCCAGTTCGAAATAGGGCACGCCTGCCAGCTCCGTCACAGGCGAGGCCGCGTACGAAATGCCGGACGCGTAGCTGCCGAACACGCCAACCACGTTGGCTGAGATCAGGCGCTTGGTCTCGGACACCGCCTGGGTCGGGTCGACGGCGTCGGCCTTGATGATTTCGATCTTCTCGCCGTTGATCCCCCCGGCGGCGTTGATCTCGTTAACGGCCAATTCCAGACCGCGATAGCTTTCCTGTCCAAGCAGCGCAAGCGCGCCGCTGAACGGGAAGAGGGCGCCCACCTTCATGTCGGCCGCTGCGGTGCCGCTTGCCAGCGCGCCGCAGACACCCAGCGCCAAAACAATTTTGTTGAACTTGAACACTGTCTACGCTCCTTTGTCGGTATGGAATGCGGACTGGATACTGAGTTCCGTCCGTCTTTTGATATATATGATATATGTGCCGGCGGGGCGAGAAACCCTCGCCTTGGATTCTAGTGGCGGTCGCTTCATGCCGAATCAGGGAATTCCCTGAAACCGCATGAATAAAGCCTCAGCGGCCGATATACGAGAAAAAAGCACACATGATTCCGTCAGGCGAACGACGCTTTTTGGATGAAACGGCGCCTGGATGACGGATCACAGGATAGCTGGTTTTATCATATATCGTATATGATGATCCGCACTTATAAGAACGATCCTAGGAGACAGACGCATGTTCGAGGAAGTGGATTTCACCGGCAAGAAAGTGCTCATCACTGCCGGCGCCGATGGGCTCGGCCTGGAAATGGCGAAGGTCTTTCACCACGCGGGCGCCGCCGTGTTCGTGTGCGACGTCAACGAAGAACGGCTGGCGGCGTTGCCCGCGGAACTGCCCGGCGTGCAGGTGGCGCGGGCAGACGTATCCGACGAAACCAGTGTTGAACAGCTCTTTGCCGCAGTCCGCCAAACGCTGGGCGGCCTGGACATCCTGATCAACAACGCGGGCGTTGCCGGTCCCACGGGTTTCGTGGAAACGCTTTCCAAGGCTGACTGGGATCGCACGCTCGCCGTCAACATCACAGGCCAGTTCCTGTGCGCGCGTCAGGCCATTCCGCTACTCAAGGAATCGAAGGCCGGCGTGATGATCAACCTGTCTTCGGCGGCTGGGCATCTGGGTTTTGCGGGCCGGTCGGTGTATTCCGCCTCCAAGTGGGCGGTGATCGGGTTCACCAAGTCGCTCGCGATCGAACTGGGTGGCCATGGCATTCGCGTCAATGCCATCCTGCCCGGCGCGGTTGAAGGCCCGCGAATCCGCGCCGTCATCGCCGCCAAGGCCGATACGCTGGGCCGGCCGGTCGAAGAGATCGCCGCGCAGTACGAAAACCAGGCCGTGCTTGGCCGTATGGTCACCGCGCGCGACATCGCCAACATGGTCCTGTTCAATGCCAGCGAAGCGGCGCGCAGCGTGACCGGTCAGGCCATCGTCGTGGACGGCTTCACACAGAAGCTCTACTGATGGACGCGGACAACATGCCGCGGCGCGCCGCCATCATCGGAACGGGACTGATCGGGCAGGGGTGGGCCATCGTCTTTGCGCGCATGGGCTGGGAAGTGCGGCTTCATGACGTCAACGCCGCCATGCTTGCCGAAGCGCGCGCGCTGATCCTGCAACAGCTTCGCGTGCTGGAGACGCAGGGCCTGCTCGACGACGCGGACGCCATCGTCGACCGCGTGCAGGTATCGGCCAGTCTGCAGGAGGCATTGCGGGGCGCCAGCTACGTTCAGGAGAATTCCCCGGAAAACGTCGAGATCAAGCGCGCGCTGTTTTCCGAGCTGGATGCGCTGGCCGAACCGCACGCCATCATCGGCAGCTCCACGTCCAGCATCCCGGCCAGCCAGTTCACCGAACATCTTTCCGGCAGGAACCGGTGCCTTGTGGCGCATCCCGTCAATCCGCCGTATCTGATCCCGGTCGTCGAGCTGTGCCCGGCGCCCTGGACCAGCCCGGAAGCGCTGTCCGGCGCGCGCGACGTGATGACCGGCATCGGCCAGAAACCGGTGCTGGTGCGGCGCGAAATCGAAGGCTTCATTCTGAACCGCCTGCAAGGCGCGCTGCTGCAGGAAGCCTTTCGGCTGGCGAGCCAGGGCATCGCCAGCGCCGAAGACATCGACACCACGGTCAAGGACGGCCTGGGCCTGCGCTGGTCCTTCATGGGGCCGTTTGAAACCATCGATCTGAATGCGCCGGGCGGCCTCGCGGATTACTGCCGTCGCTATGGCGGACTCTATCAGTCCATTGGCGCAAGCCAAGGCGATTGCGTGGCCTGGGAAGGCGCGCTGGTCGACGCACTATCCGACGAGCGGCGCGCCCAGCTGCCCGAGGAAGACCTTGCCGCACGGCGCTTCTGGCGCGACGAAAAGCTGATGCGCCTCATGCGTCACAAACAACACGGAGACAATAATGGCTAAGCCCAAACAGAAAGTCGTCATCACCTGCGCCGTGACGGGCGCCATCCACACGCCCAGCATGTCGCCGCACCTGCCGGTCACGGCCGACGAGATCGCCGAGGCGGCCATCGGCGCGGCAAAGGCCGGCGCCGCCGTCCTGCACCTGCACGCGCGCGATCCGCAGACGGGCAAGCCTTCGCAGGATCCGGCGCTGTTCAAGCCCTTCCTCGAGCGTATCAAGCGCGAGACCGACGCCATCATCAACATCACCACCGGCGGCAGTCCGCACATGACCGTGGAAGAGCGCATGCGCCCGGCCACCACGTTCCAGCCGGAGCTGGCGTCGCTGAATATGGGGTCCATGAACTTCGGCCTATTTCCGATGCTGGACCGCTTCTCCGAGTTCAAGCACGACTGGGAACGCGAACACCTGGAGAACAGCCGCTCGCTCATCTTCCGCAATACGTATCAGGATATCGAGTCCATCCTGACGCTCGGCAACGCCAACGGCACGCGCTTCGAGTTCGAGTGCTACGACATCAGCCACCTCTACAACCTTGCCCATTTCGTGGACCGCGGCCTGGTCAAGTCGCCGCCCTTCATCCAATCGGTGTTCGGCATCCTGGGCGGCATCGGCCCGCACCCCGAAGACCTGATGCACATGAAGCGCACGGCGGACCGCCTCTTTGGCAAAGACTACGAATGGTCGATCCTGGGCGCCGGCCGCAACCAGATGCCGCTGGCAACCATCGGCGCGGCGATGGGGTCGAACGTGCGGGTGGGCCTTGAAGACTCGCTGTGGATCGGACCTGGGCAACTCGCCGAATCCAATCGCGTGCAGGTGGAGCGCATCCGCGGGATCCTCGAGGCGCTGAACCTGGAGGTCGCCACGCCGGATGAAGCGCGGGCCAAACTAGGTTTGAAAGGCAAGGACAACGTCGCGTTCTGATGCCGCGGGCGGGCAGGGCGGCCGGCGGGATNNAGGCGGCCGGGGGAAATCAACCCCGCCGGTCTCTGCTGGCTGCAATGGGGTCAGGCGTGACGGCGCAGCGCGGCGGCCAGCGTGGCCACATCCAGCGTCCGGTCAAAGTTGGCGGCGTGGCGCGCCTTCAGGCTGAGCTCCGCCGCCAGCGACAGTTCCGCATCGGACGGCTCGCCGGCCGCGCCAAGTTCGCGCAGCGTGACCGGCAGGCCGACCTGGGCATACCACTGCTTCAGATCGGCCAGCATGCCGTC
>DMTA01000414.1 GCA_003454835.1 Achromobacter sp.
GCTGGTCGACGCGCAGCGCGCCACCGCGTACGTGCGGCCGCACGAATTCGAGGTCGAGCGCTACCGCGCCGGTGCGGAAGGCATCCCGGTGCGCCTGTCGCACGCTTATCTGGCCGGTCCCAGCGCGTATCTGGAACTGGCGCGCCAGGATACGGACGCGATCCTCGAGGCCGAGGTGCCCGAATCGCTGTATCAGGAACTGAATCTGCAGGACGGCGAAATCCTGCTCGCGCGTCCCCGCCGGGCGCGCATCTTTGCGGTGCAGCCATGACGACGACCGATACCTCCCTTGAACTGGACCCGGTCCTGGCCGCGCGCTGGCGCGATCTGACGTCACGCCTGGCGGACATCCAGCGCCGTTATCCGGATGCGGCGCTGGCGTCGTCGCTGGCCGCCGAAGACATGGTGCTGACCCACGCCATCTACGATTCGGGCCTGGACCTGGAAGTCTTCACGCTGGACACGGGCCGGCTGCATGCCGAGACGCTCGGTGTGCTGGACGCCGTGCGTGAGCGCTATGGCCGTGAGGTCACCGTGTACCGGCCCGTCCAGACGGCGGTCGACGAGCACGTCGCAGCGCATGGCGCCTATGCTTTTTACGAAAGCGTCGATCTGCGCAAGGCCTGTTGCCAGATCCGCAAGGTCGAGCCGCTCAAGCGCGCGTTGTCGGGCAGGGCCGCCTGGATCACCGGGCAGCGGCGCGCCCAGTCCACGACGCGCGGAGAGCTGCTGCTGGAAGAGGACGACGCCACCTTCGGCCTCTACAAGTTCAACCCGCTGGCCGAGTGGAGCGAGGACGACATCTGGTCCGCCATCCGCGCGCTCGGCATTCCCTACAACCCGCTGCACGACCAGGGCTACCCGTCCATCGGTTGTGAACCCTGTACGCGCGCGATCCGACCCGGCGAAGACCTGAGGGCAGGGCGCTGGTGGTGGGAGTCGTCCGACTCGAAGGAATGCGGCCTGCACGCGGGCAACCGGGTCATCACCATTGCGGCGCGCGCCGATTGAGCGCGGCCATGAATTCAAAATCGTTTTAGGGGAATACCTATGTCTGCCGTGATCCAACGCAGCCACCTGGATTGGCTGGAATCGGAAGCGATCTTCATCCTGCGCGAAGTCGCCGCCGAGTGCGAAAAGCCCGTCCTGCTCTTTTCGGGCGGCAAGGACTCCGTGGTGCTGCTGCGCCTGGCCGAAAAGGCCTTCCGGCCGGGACGCTTTCCGTTCCCGCTGATGCACATCGACACCGCCCACAACTTCGACGAGGTGATCGCCTTTCGCGATGCCCGCGCAGCCGAGCTGGGCGAAACCCTGATCGTGCGCAGCGTTGAGGACTCGATCAAGCGCGGCAGCGTCGTGCTGCGCCGCGAGACCGATTCGCGCAACGCGGCCCAGGCGGTGACGCTGCTGGAAGCCATCGAGGAATTCGGGTTTGACGCCTGCATCGGCGGCGCTCGCCGCGATGAGGAAAAGGCGCGCGCCAAGGAACGCATCTTCTCGTTCCGCGATGAGTTCGGCCAGTGGGATCCCAAGGCCCAGCGCCCAGAACTCTGGAATCTGTTCAACACCCGCGTGCATCGCGGCGAGAACATGCGCGTCTTTCCGATCTCGAACTGGACCGAACTGGACGTCTGGCAGTACATCCAGCGCGAACAGCTGGCGCTGCCCCCGATCTATTTCGCGCATGAGCGCGAGGTGGTGCGACGCAAGGGTCTGCTGGTGCCCGTCACGCGCTTGACGCCGCCGGCCGACGGCGAACAGGTCGAACGCCTGTCGGTCCGATTCCGCACCGTTGGCGACATTTCGTGCACGTGCCCGGTCGCCTCCGATGCCACCGACACCATGGCCATCATCGCCGAGACCGCCGTGACGGACATCACCGAGCGCGGCGCCACGCGCATGGACGACCAGACTTCCGAGGCCTCGATGGAGCGCCGCAAGAAGGAAGGCTATTTCTGAATGAGATGACGCGCCGGCGCGTGCCGGCGTCTGGGGAACCACATGAACGCACTGAACGATTCCTTTCTTTCCGGCGCCGACACCGGCGTGCTGCGGCTGATCACGGCGGGCTCCGTCGACGACGGCAAGTCCACGCTGATCGGCCGCCTGCTGTATGACAGCAAGGGTGTCTTCGCCGACCAGCTCGACGCGATCTCGCGCGCCAAGCACAAGCGCGTGGCGGGCGACGGCATCGATTTTTCACTGCTGACCGACGGCCTGGAAGCCGAGCGGGAGCAGGGCATCACCATCGATGTCGCCTATCGCTATTTTTCGACGCCCACGCGCAAGTTCATCATCGCCGACGCGCCGGGCCACGAACAGTACACGCGCAATATGGTGACCGGGGCGTCGACCGCGGACGTCGCCGTCATCCTGATCGACGCGACCCGCGCCGCTGACGGCAAGCTGCTGCCGCAGACCAAGCGGCACAGCACCATCGCGCGCCTATTGGGCATCCGCCACATCGTCGTTGCCGTGAACAAGATGGACCTGGTGGACTGGGACCGCGCGGTGTTCGAGCGCATCCGCGATGCCTATGCCGACCTCGCAGTCAAGCTCGGTATCGCGCACTTCGACGCGCTGCCGCTATCGGCGCTGAGCGGCGACAACGTCGTCACGTTGTCGCCCAAGACGCCCTGGTATGAAGGGCAGCCGCTGCTCGCGCTGCTGGAGTCGCTGGACCTGTCGGGCGACGGCCGCACGTTGCCGCTGCGCTTTCCGGTGCAATGGGTGGCGCGCCACGGCGGCGATCGCGCGGACGATTTCCGCGGCTATGCGGGCCGCGTCGCCAGCGGTGTGCTGCGGCGAGGCGACGAAGTGACGGTGCAGCCGTCGGGCGTGACGGCGGTGGTGCAGGAAGTGCGCGCGTTTGATCGCGCGCTCGATGAAGCGGTAGCCGGCGATTCGATCACGCTGGTGCTGGACCGCGATGTCGACGTGTCGCGCGGCGACGTGATCGTGCACACCGCTGCACCGGCGCAGGTGTCTCGCGAGTTCGAAGCAGAAGTGTGCTGGCTGGATGCGCAGGCGTTGAATCCCGCGCGCAAGTACCTGCTGAAGTCGGGCACGCGACTTACGTCGGCAAAGGTGCGCGCGGTGTTGTCGCATCGGGACATCCATGAATTGCAGGAGGTCGAGAACACCGAAGGCACCTTGCGCATGAACGACATCGGACGCGTGACGCTGACGACGCGCGAGTCGCTGGCGGTCGATCGCTATGACGATGTGGCGGCGACCGGTGCGTTCATTCTGATCGACGAAGCCACGCATCAGACGGCCGCGGCGGGCATGCTGCGGTAAACCGCAATATGGGCTGAAAAACGGGCCTGCGGGGCCCGTCTTTTCGTGTTGTTTTTCGTCCAAACCCAATGCTGGCGCGGGTTTCCGGGCCATATCGCAAGATGAAATCGAATTGTTCAGACGATGTCTTCTTCTTGCGGTAAAGTTGGGCTGTCTTACGAAAAGGCTTTTGGTGCTTGTCAAAACCACTGTGTTTTTGTACAGTAGTTTTTATGGCACGCACCGATCATTCTTTTCCCGCCGGTTCTGGGTCCCCGGCTGCCGCCCCCGCCGCCTTGCGCGGTCGGGGTGCGGTTACTAATGTTCGGCATCGCTTCCAACGCGATGACCGCGTGCAGGTCGACGACGGCTGGTCCGCTTCCGGTCTGCCTGCCGACTTCGTCGATTCTGTCCCCGATTCCATTTCCGATATTTCACCGTCTGCGGGTCAAGCCGTTGCGGTTGAACAGACTGCAGGCGCCGCTGCCCGCGCCGCGGTCATCCCCATCCTGCCCGACACGCGCTCCGCGCCGCCCGCTCCCAAAACCACGGTCACCGCAGAAGAAGCGCGCAAGATCCTGTCGCGCAACGATTCCCCGGATATTCCCTTTGAGGTGGCCGCCAATCCGTATCGCGGGTGCGAGCACGGCTGCGTGTACTGCTATGCAAGGCCCACGCATTCTTACCTGGGCTATTCGCCGGGGCTGGACTTCGAAACGCGGCTGGTCGCCAAGGCCAATGCGGTCGAAGCCTTGCGCGCCGAACTGGCCCGTCCTGGTTACAAGCCGTCGCCCATCAATATCGGCTCGGCTACCGACGCCTACCAGCCCATCGAGCGCGACTGGCGCCTTACGCGCGGCATGCTCGAGCTCGCGCTCGAAACCCGCCATCCGGTCACCATCGTCACCAAAAACGCGCTGGTCGCCCGCGACCTCGACTTGCTGGCAGCCCTGGCGCAGCAGAACCTCGTGGTGGTCTACATCAGCATCACCACGCTGGACGCCGGCATGGCCCGCACATTGGAGCCCCGCGCCGCCGCGCCGTGGCGCCGTCTGGAAGCGGTGCGCAGCCTGACCGACGCCGGCGTGCCGGTGGGCGTTCTTGTCGCCCCGGTCATCCCGTTCATCAACGACGAGTCCATGGAGCACATCCTCCAGGAGGCCAAGGCGGCCGGCGCNNGCCCTGGGAGGTCAAGACTCTGTTCGAGGACTGGCTCAACGCCCACTACCCGGACCGCGCACAACGCGTCCTGCACCGCATCGAAGACCTGCGCAACGGCCGCCGCAACGATCCCAACTTCGGGTCGCGCATGCGCGGCACGGGTATCTGGGCCGACCTGCTGCGCCAGCGCTTCGCGGTCGCCACGCGCAAGCTGGGGCTCAACCGTACCCGCCTGTCGCTCGATTGCAGTCGGTTCGTGCCGCCCGCCGGTCCAGGCGCGTCGGCGTCCCTGTTCGATGCAGCCGCTTCGGGTGCGACGACCCATGCCACGACTTCTGCCGCTACCGCTACTGCGACCGCTGCCGCAGCGCCTGCCGCTGGCAATGCACCTCGCGGCGGCAACGACGCTACCGAGTTTCAATCCCCGGCTGGCGTGAAAGCGTCTTCAGGGGTCCCTTTTCCTGGTGGTTTGCCCGCAGTCAGCGGCGCGTATGGGCGCGGTGCGCGCCAGTTGCGCGCCATGGCGGCCGGCCAATTGTCTTTGTTCGATTGACCGCAGGCTGCTGTTGCCTCGGGCGCATGCCAGGGCGAATCGCCTCGGCGCTGGAACGTTTATCCAAGGAGTTCCCATGAACACCGCTGATTTTTCCGTCCTGCAGGATGATCTCGTCGTTTCCCTGAATCCGCTGCGCCGTGGCGCCAACCGCGCCCGCGCCTTTTGCGCCCGGCTGACCGGTGTGGCCATGCCCTGGAGCGGCACGATGTCCGGCCAGCCCGCGCGGGCTACGCGCATGCCCACCC
>DMTA01000280.1 GCA_003454835.1 Achromobacter sp.
AGCGCTGCGAGGCGCGCCTCGGCGGGTTCGAGGGCGGCGGCGATGTCGCCATCCACCTCCACGCCCGGCACCAGGGGGCCCGTGGGCAGCAGCAGCACGTCGGGCTTGGCGACCGACAGCACCGCAGGCGTGATGCCGTGGGTGCTGGCGTATTCGCGCGCCGATGGAAGCTGCGCGCCGCTGATCTCTTCGACATTCAGCGGCAGCGCGATCACCACGTCGGCGTCGCCGAGGCTTTCCTGCAGCGTTGCGCAGGCGCGCACGCCCAATTGCGCCAGGCCGTCAGGCAGCAGCGTGCGCGGGGCTGCGACGCGCACTTCGGGCACGCCGAGTGTGGTCAGCAGATGGATGACGGAACGCGCCACGCCCGAGTGGCGAATGTCGCCCACCAGCGTCACGACGAGGCTGGTGAGGTCAGGTTTGATCTCGATGATGGCCTGAACCAGGGCCAGCGCGGGCATGGGGTCGGCATGTCTGCCGTCGCCCGCATTGAGCACGTGCAAGCCCGGCGCCGCATGCGCGGCGGCGCAATGGGCAGCGCCGCTCANNCGCGCCGACCGTCTCGGCAAGCGCCAAAGCAGCCTGCGGCTCCATCGGCACCGGCAACATCGAGAGGCTGGTCGCCGCGGCGGCGTAGGCGTCGCGGTCGGCGATGTCCGAGTCGGGCAGACACAGGAACACAGGCAATTCCGGCGCGGCAGGCGGAGGCGAATCGTCGGGCGCAGTCTGCACGCGCGCCATCTCGAGCAACCGCTCGACGTGGCGGCGCGGCAGCCCTTCCGTGGTCAGCAGATGCGTGAGTTCGCCGCGGCGATCAAGTTGCGGATTGAGCATGGGCAAGACATGCCACGGCCGTCAGACCGCGGGCAAGGCATCCAGATAGCGTTGCAGGATAACCGCCGCGGCCATCGCGTCGTCTGCGGCGTGCGTGCCAAGCAGGCGTTGCGCCTCCATGCTGGAACCGCGTTCATCCACCAGTTCCACGGCGATGCCGAAACGGCCGTTCAGCTGGTTGGCAAAGCGGCGGCAGCGTGCGGTGGCGGGTTGTTCGCCGCCTTCGGCGTCCAGCGCCAGACCGACGACGACGCGGTGCGGCTGCCATTCCTGCAGCAGCGCCGCGATGCGGCCAAAGCGCGCATCGCGGACTTCGCTGAAGATGATTTCGAGCGGACGCGCCTGGCGCGTCAGCGTATTGCCGATCGCAATGCCGATCTTCTTTTCGCCGAAATCGAAGGCAAGCAGAGTTTCTTCAGGCATGACCAGCGTCGCCCGCCAGCATGACGGGGTCGATGCCCAGCAGCTTGAGCGCGGCGGGATAGCGTTCTTCGGGCGGCACGTCGAAGATGATGTGCGCGTCCGCGCTCACGCTCAGCCACGCGTTCTGACCCATTTCGCTTTCGAGCTGACCCGCGCCCCAGCCGGCATAGCCCAGCGTGACCAGCATGCGCGCCGGCCCGTTGCCATCGGCCACGGCCTGCAGCACATCGCGCGAGGTGGTCAGCGCCATGTCGCCCAGCTTGATGGTGGAACTGTAGTCGCCGGCGGGCGCGTGCAGGACAAAGCCGCGATCCGTCTGGACCGGTCCGCCAAAGAAGACAAACGTGTCCTTGACCGGTCCGATCTCGAGCGTCAGGTCGATGCGTTCGAACAGCGTGCCCAGCGTGAGATCGGTGGGACGGTTGATGACCAGCCCCAGCGCGCCCCGGTCGGTGTGTTCGCACACGTAGATGACGGAACCCGCCAGGCTCCCTTCGACCATGCCAGGCATGGCGATCAGGAACTGGTTGGCGAAGTTGGCCGCCTCGGTACTGGCGTTTTCGTGGTGTTTTTCCGTCATGGCAACCCCTTCATGGGTAGTCTGAGAAAACCGTTGGGAGTAATTGCGCAGACGCAAACGTCATGCCTGGCGGCAGTCCGGCGGTTACGAAGAATGGGGGCATGCCCCATCTTACGAGCCCTGGCGGAAGTTGTCGGCGTGACGGTTTCAGATTTCCATCAGTTCGAAGTCCTCTTTGCGGGCGCCGCATTCGGGACAGACCCAGTTGGGCGGCACGTCTTCCCAGCGGGTGCCGGGCGCAATGCCTTCGTCGGGCAGGCCGGCCTCTTCGTCATAGACCCAGCCGCAAATCAGACACATCCAAGTACGCATAATTCTCTCTTACGTCAAAACCCCACCGGCTTCCCCGCGGTGGGGCAAAGGTGAGGGGCTTCCATTAGAATGGGGACAATCTTACCGAAACCCAATAGGGGTTCCCCTGATTCATGCCAAATGAGCCGGGGCGCCCTTAATCAAGCACTGTCACGTGGCCCCCGTTACTCCCCCTCTCGTTTTGGTCTTCGGCCCGCTCGATCCCTCCGGATCAGACGGATTGCCCGCGGATGCCGTCACCTGCGCCCGTCTGGGCTGTCATGGCCTGGCGGCCGTGACCGCGCTGACCGTGCAGGACACTGCCGGCATCGAAGAAATCCACCCTGTTTCGCCCGACCTGCTGGACGACCAGGCGCGCTGCCTGCTCGAAGACATGTCGGTTCAGGCCATCAAGGTGGGCGGACTATACACCGCGGAAACGGCAAGCGTGGCGGCGCAGGTCGCCGCCGATTACAGCCAGGTTCCGCTGGTGCTGCATCTGGGCCAGCGCGCGCAGGTGCCCGCCAGTGCCGCCGACGAGGACGAGGCCGACGACCTGCTGGCCGCGACGCTCGAACTGGTGCTGCCGCAGACCGACCTGCTGGTCATTGAACACCTGCGCCTCGCGCAGTGGCACGCCGACGGCGACATTGATATCGGGGACGCACCTACGCCCATGCACGCCCTCGTCGCGGCCGGCGCGGCGTGGGTCCTGGTGCTGGGC
>DMTA01000413.1 GCA_003454835.1 Achromobacter sp.
ACCACGGCGCCCCGCTGGCCAAGCTGCGCCTGTCCGGCCTGCAGCAGGCCATCGAAGTCTTCGGCTTTCACCTCGCCACCGTCGACCTGCGCCAAAGCTCCGACGTCCACGAAGCCGCGCTCGCCGAACTCTTCTCGCGCGCCGGTGTCACGCACAACGGCAAGCCCCTCGACTACCTCGCGCTATCCGAAGAACAACGCGTCGACCTCCTGCGCGCCGAACTCGCGCAGGCGCGCCCGCTGGCCTCCCCCTGGATCGCCTACACCGAAGACACCACCCGCGAACTCGCCGTCCTGCGCGCCGCCGCCGCCGGCCGCGCCCGTTACGGCAAACAGGCCGTGCGCCAGACCATCGTCTCGCACACCGAAACCCTCAGCGACCTGCTAGAAGTCATGGTCCTGCAGAAAGAAGCCGGCCTCATCGCCCCCGCCGGGCAAGAGATTCCCCCCGAAGACGGCCTCATGGTCGTGCCCCTCTTCGAAACCATCCCCGACTTGCAGCGCGGCGCCGACATCATGGCCGCATGGCTCGACCTGCCCGAAATCCGCCAACGCGTAAAACTCGCGCAAAACGGCGCGCAGGAAGTCATGCTCGGCTACTCCGACAGCAACAAGGACGGCGGCTTCCTCACGTCCAACTGGTCGCTCTACCAGGCCGAACGCGCACTGGTCGACGTCTTCTCCACCCGCAACGTCCGCCTGCGCCTCTTCCACGGCCGCGGCGGCTCCGTCGGCCGCGGCGGCGGTTCCAGCTTCGACGCCATCCTCGCCCAGCCTCCCGGCACCGTCGCCGGCCAGATCCGCCTGACCGAACAAGGCGAAGTCATCCAGAGCAAATACAAGGACGCCGAAGTCGGCCGCTGGCACCTTGAACTCCTCATCGCCGCCACCCTCGAATCCAGCCTCGCCCCCCGCGCCGAAGCCACCAGCGCCGAAGACGCCCACATGGCCCACCACGGCCCGGCCATGTCCTTCATGTCCGACACCGCGCAAAGCACTTACCGCGGCCTCGTCTACGACACCCCCGGCTTCGCCGACTACTTCTTCGCCGCCACCCCCATCAGCGAAATCGCCGGCCTGAACATCGGCTCGCGCCCCGCCTCCCGCAAGAAAGGTCAGCGCATCGAAGACCTGCGCGCCATCCCGTGGGGTTTCTCCTGGGCCCAATGCCGCCTCATGCTCACCGGCTGGTACGGCATGGGCTCCGCCATCGAGGCCTACCTCGAAACCGGCGCCCCCGATGCCCCGCGCTCGCGCCGCGGCCGGCTCGCCCAATTAAGAGAAATGGCGCGCGACTGGCCCGCCTTTCGCACCCTGCTCTCCAACATGGAAATGGTCCTGGCCAAATCCGATCTGGCGATCGCGGCCCGCTACGCCCAACTCGTCCCGCAACGCGCCCTGCGCGAACGCATCTTCGGCGCCATCAGCGCCGAACACGGCCGCACCGTCGCCATGCTCAAGCTGCTGACGCAACGCGAACTGCTCGCCGACAACCCCACGCTGCAGATCGCCCTGCGCGAACGCTTCGCCTACATCGACCCCCTGAATTACCTGCAGATCGATCTCATCCGGCGACATCGCGCGGCGCAGAAGAACCCCAGCGCGGAGGTCGACAAGCGGGTGCAGCGCGCGATTCACCTGACGATCAACGGGATCGCGGCGGGGCTGCGGAATTCGGGATAGGCGCGCCAGCCATGAACTCCTCGGCGAACTCGACATTGCAGGTCGCGTCCGGCGCCGCCATGATCGCCGTGGAAACGGCGGGAAGCGGCTTACCCGTTGTCTTCCTGCACGCCAACGTCTGCGACCGGCGCATGTGGCGCGCACAGCTGGACGCGAGCGGGACGGACTACCAAGCCATCGCGTATGACCGACGGGGCTTTGGAGAAACCCGCGCACAAGCCCAGGACCACTCCGCCGTCGCCGACCTGATCGCCGTCATCGACGCTACGGCCGGTTCCACGCCGGTGATCCTGGCCGGCTGCTCTCAAGGCGCCAACATCGCGCTGAATGCGACCTTGATGCACCCTGCCCGCGTGCGCGGGCTGTTGCTGATTTCACCCACCGTGAATGGCGCTCCAGCGCCCGTCTATCCGCCAGAAATCCTCGAAATGGTCGCGCGTCAGCGACAGGCGGAATCGGCCGCAGATCTTGCCTTGGTCAATGAGATCAAGGCGGAATTGTTCTTGGACGGACCGCTGGCGGATCCTGGACGCGTTACCGGCGAGTCACGTCGCTTGTTCCTCCACATGAGCGCCATTGCGCTGGCGGCGGCACCTTTCGGGACAAATTGTGACGACATGGAAGCGTTCGCCCGGCTGGAAACGATCAGCGTTCCTGCGTCGGTGATATGGGGGGAGTTGGACTTTCCTCATATTCAGGAACGCGCTCGCATGGTGGCTCGGCTGTTGCCGAATGCGCAGGGACACGCGCTGGCAGATGTGGCTCATCTTGCGGGGCTTGAGCAGCCTGACGAAGTGAACGGACTGCTAAAGGATCTGGTCAATCGGTGCACTTAAGGCAGGTGTGCAGTTTGAGTTGTCGAACCGGCATCTTCTTGCGGCCGGTGTCAGACACCAAGAAAACTGCGCAAGCGCGAAGCGTCATC
>DMTA01000235.1 GCA_003454835.1 Achromobacter sp.
CGCCGGTCGGCGTCAGCAAACCGGCGGCGCGGCTGGATTCGTCCACGAAAAGGACATAGCCCTCGAGTTCGTCGCCAGCCGACAGCCCTGCGCCCAACGTGACTGGCGCGGCGTGGCCGGGCACCAGCGCCATCAGGTTGTCGCCCGACCGATACACAATGGTCTCGGCGTGGCGCTGCGACGTCTGGCCTTCTTCATTTGTCAGTGTAGCCACGATGTTGCCGCTGCGGTCCATCACCGCAAAGCCGCCCCGCTGCGGCAGTTGCGCGCTGTAGAAGGCCTTGCCCACCGGCAGGATGCTTTCGTACTGCTGGTCCGCGCCGATCAGCTTGCCGTCCGGCGTCATCAGCACGGAGCCGTCCGGACCGTAGCCCGAGGCCAGGTTGCCGTCGTCCAGCAAGGAGATGTCGTCGAACACCGGGTCCACGACCCAGTTCCAGTCCTTGTCCACCACGCCGTACTTGGCTTGGCCGTTGGTGGCGATGTACAGGCCCTTGTCGCCCAGCGGCCGCGTGATGATGACACCGTTCCCGCCGAAACGGCGTTCGCCGCTGGTTGAACGGTATTCCTCTTTGTACTGAACCGTGGCCCGCGCGGGCACGCCATCGAACAGGCGCACGGCACGCACCACCTCGTCGAACGGCTCGCCCGCCGGATTGCCCTGGCGGTCGATCAGCATCGGCTTGCCGTCCAGCGTCACCGCCGCCAGCCCGACCTCGACAAAGTCCTGCGCCGCGTCGTAGCGCGGGCGCACGGCCATGCGGCCATTGCGGTCGATGTAGCCCCACTTGCCTTGCCACCGCACGGCGGCAAGCCCGTGGCGGAAATCGCCCACTTCCTCAAAGATCGGCTCGATCGCGACGCGGCCGTTCTGGTCCAGAAAGCCCCATGCGTGGCGGCGCAGCGAGTTGTCGCGCGGCACTCGGTCGATGTTCTCGATGGCTGACGGCAGCAGCACCGCGGCGCGACCGTTCTGCAGATCCCGGATGCAGCCGTTGCTGAAGGGGTTGCGCGCGGAGATGTCGTCGGCAGCCGGATAGACCGGGTAATCGGATTCGCCCAGGCAATAGATGTGGCCAGGCTGCACGTAGCCAGTCTGCGCCTGAACGGACAGGGATGCGCCCAGCGCGGCCAATGCGCAGGCGAGGCGGGAGGTTCGTAGCACGCGTGACGTCATAATCATTCTGCGTTGGCGTTGGCGTTGTCGACTGCCGGCGGCGAGATGCCGGCGGCCTCGGGGCAGGTGAGTTTCCGGGGCGGCCAGCTCTGCCGGTCCTCTGCATCCACGATCACCACCGTGTCGCACAGCACGCCGAACAGCGCGGCCGTCTTGCCCTGGGTATCGATGTACTCGATGAGCCGATTGCGCCGCACCAGCGCGCGTCCTTCCGCAAAGTCGCCGGCCCACGTGAACGCCGGCGCAATCGCATAGCGTCCGGTCAGATCGATGTAGCCGTACAGCTTGCCCGTGCGCTCCAGGCGGCGCGCCCGCGCCAGGCCGTCCTTCATGCGGCCAAGCTGGTTGAAGTGCGCGCCCACGACGCGCTTGCCATTCGCGTCGATGAAGCCGTACTTGTTGTCGCCGTCGCTGTACGGCGCCACGCCTTCGCTGGCCTTGTCGCTGTCGATGGCGTAGCGGCCGGGCAGGCGGGTGACCTCGCGGCCGTGCAGGTCCACCAGAATGCTCGATCCGCTCTCGTCGTCATTGACCACGACGCGCTGCATCGATGCCAGCGGCGTGGCGTCGCCCCACTTTTCGAGCAGGGTCTTGCCGGTCTGGTCGATCACGCGATAGCCCACGCCGATGTTGGCGCGCGCCAGGCCTTCGGGCTGCGTGAAGAACGGATTGAATTCGCCGTATTGCGCGGGCACCTTCATGTTGCCGCGCGCATCGATGGCGCCTTCGCGTTCGTCAAAGTCGAAGTAAAGCCAGTCGCCGAATTGCTGCTTGTTGTTGGGCCGGCCCTCCGACAAGCGGATGGAGGCGCCCTCTGCGTCGATCAGGACAGCGCTTGCGTCGGCCAATTCGCCGAGAAAGCGCCCATCGGCAAGCTTCTGCGGCTTGCCGACCACGGGTTCACTCGTTTTGCCGGTGCGCAGGTTGATGACGCGGTAGGCGCGTTCGGTGTAGCCGCCGCGATTGCGCTTGCCCTCCGGCGCTTCGGCCAGCATCAGGCCGTTGCCCAGGTATTCCAGATCGTAGGCGCCGTCGTAGCGGGCGGGCACTACCCACTGGCCCTCGCGGTTGACCACGCCCCAGCGGTTCTTGTCCTGGACCTTGGCCCAGTCGTCCTCGAACTCCTGTATCTGCTCGTAGGCCGGCTTGAGCACTGGCGCGCCCTTGCGCACGTTCCACAGGCCCGAGCGGCGCTGGCGGTTTTCGTTGCGTGCGTAGTAGTGCAGCAGTTCGCCGTCAAGGCGCGAGGCCTCTTCCAGCACGTGTGCGGGAACGGACACTTCCTGCCCGCGGGCATCGATCAGAAGCGCGTCGCCGCGCAGCATATCCTTCGTGCGGGCCCAGGTGTAGGGGCCCTTGAAGGGGCGGATCTCGGTGTAGCGCGGTTCGATGGCCCACGCGCCGTCCGCGCCGATCGCACCGGCTTGGTAATTCCTGGTGCGCGCCACGAGGGGCAGCGTGACGTCGTACGTATCGATGTTCGCCCAATCCGGATTCGTGACGATCTTGCCCGCTGCCGTGAGAATGCCGCTCGGCTGGCCATAGTCGTGCGGACGCAGGAGCGCCAGCGGGGCATCGGCATCGCGGGCGGTCGTGCGCGCGTAGTGGAACTCGCTGACGTCGTAGGCGCGCAGCTGCGCGAGGGTGGCCTCGTCGAGGATACCAAGACCGTCCCGGCCGTAGATCTGGTACAGCGATTCGTCTGCGTTGGCGCTGGCGGTCGTTTGTGCGGTGTCTGCCGCGGCGGTGGCAGCATCCATGGCGGCATCTGCCGCGGTATCGGCTTGCATTGCGTCGGCCGCCATGGCGTCGTCTGCGGCAGCATCGGCTGCCGCAGCACCGGCTGCCACTGCCTCAGCTTGAGTCGCCTCGGTGGGCGCCGCGTCTGCCACCGTTGCCGCTTCGGCAATATCGGTTGCGGCATCGGCGGCAAACGGCGTGTCCTGGAAAGCCGCCGCAGTCTCCGCTTCGGACGCCGCCTGCACTGCAGCCGCCGCGTCGGCGGCATGGGCTTGGTCTTCCGCGCTCATCGTGTCGCCAGCCGCGTCGGCAACGCCGGCCGGGCGCCGCGCCGCGCCATAGACCCACGCGCGCCCGTGATGAATCTTGACCTCGCCGCTGCGCAAGGGGATCAGCTGCAGCCGGCCCTCGGGATCGATCAGCAGCGTCATGCCGGGCTCGGCGGCAAAGCGCCAGCCGTCTTGCTCCCGCACACCCACATAGTCGCTTTCGAACGTATGCATGGATTGGAGCTTGCCATCCAGCAGCAACGTGCCGCCATCCGCGGCCCGCACCAGCCATATGCCCGGCGCCACCCGCTCCACGCGTTCGTAACGCTCGGCCGACAGCGCCTCGCCGCGCACATCCACGAATTCCCATGCCCGTTCGCGGTTTACGGCCACCACATCGCCATCGCGAAGCGGCGGGGCGTTGGAACGCAGCGTCTGCGGGTCGATTGCCCAGGCGCCGCTTTTGTCCAGCAAACCCCACCAGCCGCCGTAGCGCGAATCGCGCGTCTGCGCGGGCAGTTGGCCGCTGGTCGGCGCGGCCAGCGCCATCACGCCCTCGGGCAGGGCGGCGGGTTTGCCGGTTGTCATGTTCACCAGTCGCGGCGGCGTTGGAATCTCCATTGCCGCCAGCTTCTGGCCGGGCTCAAAGCCCGTGGTGCGCGTGCCCAGGGGAAAGGTTTTCAAGACCTTGCCCTGACGATCGATCAACACGTCCCGACCGTCCTCTTCAGCTAGCGCCGTGCCTTCTGCGTTAAAACCCGTGGCGTCGGAAAAGCGCGGTGGGATCGCCCAGTGTCCACGGTTGTCGATGTAACCCCAGCTATCCCCCCGGCTGACTGCGGCAAGCCCATTCTGGAAGGATCTGGCGTCCGAGTATGCAGGCGCGATGGCCATGCCGCCCTGCTTGTCGATGTAACCCCAGGCTGCGGACTCGCCATCGGCAGTGCCCACGAACACGGCAGCCAAGCCTTCCTGAAACGGCTGGTGGCACGACATGCCCGCGCCTTCGCTGGCGCTGCCGTACGCGCATTGCTGCATCCAGCCGGGTTGCGCGGTCGCATTGCGCGGACCCAGGAGCGCCATGCCGGCCAGCGCCACCATTAGCGCCAGCGGCTTGAAAACGGGCGCCGCCGTCATTGCTTGCGGGCGCGGTTGCCAACCGCGGGAACGAAAAAGTCAGACGCGGCGTGCCACATGATCCAATGCCTGCCAGAGTGAGAAGTAAGGCAGCACTGTAACCAGGGGTACGGGGGGACAGATCGATAAATGTAACTATCGAAAACGAAGCGTTAGTATCCCGCCCGTCCGGGTCGAAATCAGGCTCAATTTCGCGCAAATTTCGCTAACTTGTGGCTTTTCACGGTTCGAGTTGCGAGGCAGGGCGGATCCGCTCCACCGCTGTTACGGGAATAGCCTTCTCCCCGCAGCGTCCAGACATACGCAATGGCCACAGACGTTGCCCAGCCGAGCCATACAACGTGCGTATGCCGCATACCGTCCGCACTTGAGCGAGCGCCCGGCCGGTGGGGTCGATGATCCGGGAGTCAAACTCAGTCGATACCACCGCACGTTGATTCGCGAAGTCGGATACCGTGAGGAATTGGGCCGGAATGACAAATTCACCATCGTGGCCGACGAAACCATAGGCGTTGCGTGATATTGCGGCCGCCAAGCCTTCGCGATAAGCGCCCAACCCATCGAAGGCAGGGCCGGTCAGCTTGCCCGTGGTGTCGATTGCGCGCTGTCCATCGTTGGGCAAAACAGTCACGGCGCGTCCGTCTGAAAACTCGGTAGCTGCGCCTTCGACGGTGAGCACGGTAGTGCCTTTCAGGTCTGCATAATCGGTGACCCTTCTGCCGTTTGCCAGGGTATGGCGGATCAGCATCGAGGATCCGATCGGCCACCGCCACTCGTCGCTTGCCAGAGTGGCGAGCGTCTTGCCGCTGCCATCAATCACCTGCGTGGCCCCCCCATCCACCCGCAGCGCTCGGGCCGGAGAACCTTGGAAGGGTGTTCCCGGCAATGGCGAGAGCGCGATCTGCCAGTTGCCTTGGCTGTCCAGATAACCCTGCCGATTCGCACGCATAATGCTCATCCAGTTACCCACCCGGGAAAAGGTCGCGTCTTGCATGTCGAGAGCGCCGGAGCCGTCGGACGAGATGATCCACCGCCGACGGGCGTTGCCGGCCTCGATGGAGCCATTGTGTGATCGGGTGACGTGAAGCCCTGGCTCGAATGGGGTCAATGCGAGGCCCTGCGAGTTGAAGAACGCAGCGGGGAGCTGGTATTTATCGTCGCCACCACGCGACATCAGCCACAGATTCGCGTTGACGCGCTTGGCAGACCGGTGGGCGGCCGGCACGACCCAATTGCCCTGAAGGTCGATGATGCCCAGACGATCGGGCTCCATCGATGCGATCGCCTGACCGTCGCGGAAGTCCTCGATGCTGCGAAACTGTGGCGCTGCCAGTTCCTTGCCCGCGACAAAATCGTACAGGCCCCATGGTTCGTCATCAGCGGCGGTTTTCAAGTAGCGCGCAATGCCGGGCGCCACCACTTGCGCATCAAAGCTCTCGGGAAGATCGTAGACTTTTCCGTCGACGTCGATCATGCGCGCCACGCCATCGCCATATATCGGCGCATACCCGTGGCGGAATATGCCGATGTGCTGCTGCTCGGCCAAATCGATGGGTTTGCCCCGGTCGTCCAGCAACACCATGCCTGTCGACGTCCTGGCGGCGTACCGAAACGGCATTGCTTTCGCGCCCTCTGAGCGCTCCTCATCCGCGTCGTTGAGTACGATCAGTTCGACCCACGACGCGTCCGTCACATGGGTGCCGTCGCTGAGTATCACGCCGGCGCCTCCGCCGGCCTCGTCGCGCTGGCGGGCGTCAGGTGCGGGTCCCAGCAAGGCCAGAGGGGCGTTCGTCGCGGTGGCCGGGAGCGGGAGGACGCGCCTGTTTTCGACGACCTGTAGGGTTTGCGGCGTGAGCAACGTCTTGCCGTCCTTGTCCAGGACATTGAGCAGCGCGTCTTGCGAATCGGATATCCAGAGTCGCCCGTGCTCCAACTGAATGCGTTTGACCCTGGACACCCAGTCATGGTCCGACCCGGCCCGCAGCCAGGCGCCTGTGGGCGTCAGCAATCCGGCATTCGATTTGCTACCGTCAACGAACAACAGAAACGCGTCGACATCCATGGAGACGCGCAAACCCTGTCCGAGTGCGATCGGGGCCGCGCGACCCGGCACGAGCGCCATGGTGTTTCCGCTCGCTTCATAAACGATTGTGTCGGCGTATAACCCGGATGTTTCGGCGTCCTGCCGTGTCAATGTGGCGACCACGGCCCCGTCGTCATTCAGAATGGCAAAATCGCCGCTATTTCGCACGCCTGCCGACCAGAATCCGCCACCCACCGCAGTCATGTTGGTGTAGTGTTGGTCCGCGCCGATCAGCTTGCCTTGCGTCGTCACCATGACCCAACCTGCCGGCCCGCGGCCGATTGCCGGCCCTCCCGTGCGCCAGACACTCAGATTGTCATACACGGGCTGGACAACCCAGTTCCAATCCGCGTCTATCACGCCGGACATGTATTTGGCGTTCGAGGCGATGTGCAGGCCATTTTCACCAAGCGGCCGTTCTGGGATAACGCCCATTGCGCCGTAGCGGCGCTCGCCCGCCTCGGAGCGGTATTCCCGCTTGTACTTGAGCGTCGTTCGAGCGGGAACGCCATCGGAAAGATGCACCGAATATACGTCTTCGTCGAATGGCGATCCCACCGGATTGCCCTGTCGATCAATCAGTAGATGTCGCCCGTCAAGGGTGGCCACCGCCAGTCCGACTTCGGCGATGTCCTGCAACGCGTCAAAGCGCGGACGCACCGCCATCCGGCCGTCTTTATCGATGAATCCCCATTTTCCTTGCCACCGCACGGCGGCCAAGCCATGGCGGAAGTCGCGCACAGCCTCAAAGATGGGCCGGATCGCGACGCGGCCGTTTTCGTCCAGGAATCCCCACGCATGCTTCGGCAGGGACTCGTCGGCCGACTGGCCATCGGCTTTCGGCAGCGCCGACGGCAAAAGAACGGCGGCCCGATCTCCCGAGATGTCGCGGATGCAGCCGTTGGCATAAGCGGGTCGAACGGCCGCGTGGTCCAGCGCGAAAGACGGCGTGATCTCTTGGCGCTCATAGCAGCTTCCATCCTGGACTTGCGCATGCGAGGGCAGAGAGGCGCCCAACGCGGCGAAGGCGGCGGCGATGTGAAAGGCCAATTGAATGCGAGGCGTCATATTCATTCTTTAGCGGCGTTGGAGGTAAGGGAGGAGAAATCTCGAGGGGGGCCTTGGCAGCCAAGCGTGTGAGGGGGCCAGCTTTGTTTGCCCTGCGCGTTCAGGATCACCAATGTGCCGCACCGATTCTCGAACCGCGCGGTCGTGTTCCCTTTAGTGTCGATGAACTCCACGAACCGGCCACGCTTGACGAGGGCTCGCTCGTCGCGGAAGTCCTCGGCGTGGGTGAACACCGGCGCGATGGCGTAGCGTCCGGTCAGGTCGATGTAACCGTGCAGGCTGCCGGTTCGCTCGGGCAGGCGCGCGCGGGCCAGCCCGTTCCTCAAGGGGCCAAGATCGGTGAAGTGCGGTCCAATCACTCGCTTGCCGGCCGCGTTGATGAAGCCCGCGCCACGATCCTGCCCCCCATAAGGCACCACGCCTTCGCTGGCGTCCCGGAAGCGAATGGACTGGGAGTCGGGAAAATCCGCAATTTCACGACCCTGGAGATCCAACATGACCTTCGCTCCCTTGCCATTGGATATGACGACACGCTGCATCGAGGCCAGCAGGTCGCCGTTGCCTAGATTGCTCGGCAGGCTTTTTCCGGTCTGATCGATGATGCGCCACTGCCTGCCGATGCGCGCACTCGCCACCCCTTCTGGCTGAACAAAGAAAGGGTGGATCTCGTGATAGACCGCGGGTATCTTCATGTTGCCCCGTGCATCAATGGCGCCTTGGCGCTTGTCGTACGACGTATAGAACCAATCGCCGAACTGCTTGTGAGTGTTCGGCTTACCGTCCGACTCGTGCATGGGGCGGCCCTGCGAGTCCAGCAGCACCAGCGTGCCATCGGGACGCTTTCCCAGAAACTGCCCGTTTTCGAGTGCCTGCGGTTTGTCGATGTAGGGTTCGCTGGACTTGCCGGTTTGAAGATTGATCAGGCGATACCCGGTGTTCCCCCTGGTGTCGCGCTCGCGCGCCTGATTGCGGGCGGCGACCGACATCATCCCGTGGCCAAGGTATTGCAAGTCATAGGTGGATTGATGCGCGGCGGCGATTACCCAACGGCCCGCCTGGTCAACGACGCCCCAGCGCCCTTTGTCTTGCGCCAGGGCCCAGCGACTGTCGATTGCCTCTATCTGTTCGTACGCGGGCTTGAATGCCATGGCGCCCTTGCGGATGTCCCAGATTCCCCAACGGTGCTGCTGGTGCTCGTTCATTGCGCGGAAGGAAAGCAGATCGCCCGTGATGCGCGGCGAGTCTTTCATGACCATTGCGGGAACCTCCAGCTTCTTGCCGGTCGCATCGATCAGAACGGCGTCTTCGTCTTTCCCCCCGTGCGTGAAGGCCCACGTATAGAAGCCCTTGAATCTGTTTATGCCGCGGTAGGCCGGGGACACCGCCCACGTACCGTCTCCAGCTATCGCCCCGACGTTCCAGTCCCTGGTTTTCACCGGGAGCGGCATCGTGACGTCGTACGTTTCGATGTGCTCCCATTGCAGGTTCCCAACGATCTTCCCCGCTGCGGTCAGCACTCTGAGGGGGCCGTCGAAACTGTGGTCGCGCACGAGCGCCAATGGCATGTCTTTGTCATTTAGCCCACCTTCTTTGGCCGGGCGGAATTCGTCAATGCGATAGCCGCGCAACGCTTCGACGGTGGCGTCATCCAGCATGGCGCCGCCATCGCGGTCGTAGATCTGCACGAGCGAGACTTTGCGCGCGTTGTCGTAGTCCTCGTTGTCCGCGTCTGCCCTGGCGTCGCCAGTCGTTTGCGCGACGCTGCTGAACACCCAGGCAAATCCCCGTTGGATTTCCACCTTGGCGTTTCGCAAGGGCAAAACATGGACGCCTCCACTGGGGTTGACGAGGATCGTTGTTTCGCTGCCGGCGGCGTAACGCCATCCTTTGTCGTTTCGCAGGTGGGTTTGCGCGCCGTCGAGTGTATGGATCAGGTCGAGATTGCCGTCCAGCAGCATGGGCGCGCCGGCGTCCGGGTGCGCCAGCCAGAGGCCTGGCGACAATAGTTCGATTTTCCTGTACGTGCCCGGCGGCAGGACCTCGCCGCGCTCATTGAAGAAATACCAATAGCGTTCACGCTTGACTGCCAGAACGCTGCCAGATTGAATCGGGGGGGCGACGGCGCGCAGAACCAGCGGAGTGACCGTCCACCCTTTCTCAGGGTGCAGCAGCCCCCACCAACTTTCGTGCCGTCTCACCAGCGAGCTTGCCGGGATAAGGCCACCGCCGCCAGCCAGGGGCGCGGCCAATTCGTTGACATCGTGCGGCAACTTGACGGGCTTGCGAGTCGCGGTGTTAAAGAGGCGCGGGGGAGTCGGCACGTCGATTAGGGCCAACGTCTGGCCAGGTCGGAAGCCAGTGGAATGAACGCCAAGCGGAAAGGTCTTGACGATCTTCCCCTTGCGGTCGATCAGCACGTCGCGATCACCGTCCTGGACAACGGCGGTGCCGTTCGCGTTGAAGCCGGTGGCTTCGGCGAAGCGCGGTTCGATGACCCAGCGTCCCTGGGTGTCGATGTAACCCCAGGTGCGACCCAGAGTGACGGGGGCCAGACCATTCTGGAATGCCCCCGCGGTCGTGAACGCAGGGGAGATTGCCATGGCTCCAGACTTGTCTAGATATCCCCAGGCGGGCTGGTTCGCGTTGGCGGTGCCCGCGATTACGGCGGCGAATCCCTCCTGATAGGACCTGTGACACCCGGTCGAATATCCCTGGTAGCCGTGGTTGCGGTCGCATCCTGTGCGCCAGTCCGCAGACGCTTCCAGAGGCAGCAGCGCGAATCCCGCAAACGCTGCGGCGACCGTCAGGGACGTGATCGGGAATCCGGGCCTCACCACGCGTGGTCGACGGGCATCGCCAAAACCAATAACACCTGGGTGGGGGGAACTGTGCGCCATGGAGAAGACCTGCGGAATGAAGGAACAGCGGACTGTAATAACGGGCCGCGCTGCAGCAATTAGAAATATGTAATTGCGGGCTGCGAGCAGTTATGGCCGGTAAATCGAATATCCCTTTCGAAGCCTGTTCTGCTATTGCGGGCTCACATTCCCGACGCGCATGCAACGGACAAAAAATAATCGGTTGTGCCCCCGCCGCGGCGACCCTGTAATAGAGCGGATGCCACGCCGTAGCGCGGCAACGTTCCCTTGCGAGAGGTTCGCCATGCCCACCCCCCAAAAACCTTCCCTGGATGCATCCCAGCTTTGGCTGCTGGTCCTGGCCGGCGGCGTCGTCATGGGCCTTGCCCTGGGCGTGCGCCATGTGCAGGGCCTGTTTCTCCTGCCCGTCACGATGGACCGCGGGTGGAGCCGAGAAACCTTCGCCATGGCGCTGGCCGTGCAGAACCTGACGTGGGGCATCGTGCAGCCCTTCACCGGCATGATTGCCGACCGCTATGGCTCGGCCAAGGTGATTGCCGGCGGGCTGGTGTTCTACGCGCTGGGCCTTGCCGGCATGGCGCATGCTTCGACGCCTGCGGCCTTCATGTGGACGGCGGGCGTGTGCATTGGAATCGCGTTGTCCGGCACCGCCTTCGCAGCCATCTACGGCGCGCTCAGCCGCCTGGTGCCACCGGACCGCCGCAGCTGGGCGCTGGGCGTGGCTGGGGCGGTTGGCGGCCTGGGACAGTTCACGATGGTGCCGGCGGCGCAATGGCTGATCGGCGGCTGGGGGTGGGGCGCGG
>DMTA01000236.1:0-2849 GCA_003454835.1 Achromobacter sp.
GCCGGGCGCGAACCAGTTAGCGGGGATGTCGCTGCGGTCCACCGTGCCGGCCTGCACCAGAAAGCGGGCCATTTGGTCGACGGCCACGCCGCGGGCCTCGGGGGCGCCGTGAAAGCCGCATTCGATAAGCAGGGAGCGCGTGCCGTTGTCGCCGGCTTCGCCGAATCGGCCAAAGTCGCGCATGCGCACGCCGGCGGCATGGCCGGCGTCGGCAATGATGGTCGCGGGATTGCCCAACGCCAGCGCCAGATCGATGTTGCGCTGTTCCAGGCCGGTCAGTTGCAGCGGCACGTCGGAATTGCTCATCGAATGAAAGTCGAGCAGCCAGTCGGCCTGTTCCACCCACGGCCGGAGCTCGGCGGCACGGCGGCGCTCTTGCGTGATGGGCGCGGTCAGCTTGTCGTCGCTCCAGACGCGGTTCATGTCTTCGTCCACGAAGCGCGCGGGGGCGTAATTGCGGGCGTCGAAGCGGTCGAAAGCCGCCAGGTTACAGAACGCCAGTGTCAGCGTGCCGCGGCGCGGGCGCAGACCGGCGGCAAGCAGGTCCTTCAACGCCCAGGCGCCGCACAGCTCGTTGCCGTGGATCAGCGCGCTCAGCATCACCCGCTTGCCGGGCGCGCCGGAATCGAAATGCCAGATGCCGGGCGTGTCAGTGTTGCCCACGCGCTCGGCCGACAAATCCGGACAGGCCAACAGGAAAGGACGGGGGGCGGGGGCGGACGTAGAGGGGGGCAAAGACGTGGGCATGGCGGTTCCGATGAAGCGAGACGATTGTAGGGGATGGCGCGGGGGGACTCGGGCAAAGCGGGGCGCAATTGCGCCGCCACAAGGCAAAACGGCTGCGCGAGGCAGCCGTTTCTTCTTTACTCAG
The DNA here is from genome assembly GCA_003454835.1 of Achromobacter sp. Classification (GTDB taxonomy): domain Bacteria; phylum Pseudomonadota; class Gammaproteobacteria; order Burkholderiales; family Burkholderiaceae_B; genus Achromobacter. The sequence goes on from DMTA01000236.1 coordinate 872, forward strand.
CCCTGCCGGCTCACTTGGCGTCGGGCTTGACCGAGGTGGCCAGGGTGTACTGGTCGCGGCGGCCTTCGTACGAGATGCCCTTGCGGTACGCCCAGATGCTGCTTTCGAAGTGCAGCGGGATCAGCGGCACGTTGTCCAGGGCGATCTGGGTGGATTCCTGCAGCAGCTTTTCGCGCTTGGCGGGGTCAACCGTCACGATGGCCTGCTTGTAGACCTTGTCGAAGTCGGCGTTCGAGAAGCCGCCGTAGTTGCTGGTGCCCAGGCTGACGGGCGAGTCCAGCGTGGCGACCCACAACTGGAACAGCGCCGACGCTTCACCCGTTTCCGCCGGCCAGCCGCCCATCGAGAAGCTGAACTCGCGCTTGGCGCGCTTGGGGAAGTAGATGGAGGCGGTCATCGCGTCCACGTTGGTCTTGATGCCGACGCGCGACAGGTACTGGGCCACGGCCTGGGCAACCTGACCGTCGTTGACGTAACGGTCGTTGGTGGACGACAGCGTCAGTTCAAAGCCGTTCGGGTAGCCGGCTTCGGCCAGCAGCTTCTTGGCGCCCTCCGGGTCGTATTTGATTTCCGGGGCCTTGGGCAGCGCCCCGAACATGCCGTCAGGCATGAACTGGAACGCCGGCGTCGCCATGCCGTCCATGATGCGGGCGGTGATGGTCTTGCGGTCGATGGCCATGTTGATGGCCTTGCGGACGCGCAGATCCTGCAGCGGGTTCTTGCCGTCGGCGCTCTTGACGAACGGGCTGGGGTTGCGGCTCACGTCAGGCTGGAAGAACACCAGGCGGGTGGACGGGGTGGCCACGAAGCCGAACTTCGGGTTGTCCTTCAGGCGCGGCAGGTCTCGCGCGGCGGGGTTTTCGATCATGTCGAAGTCGCCGGACAGCAGGCCCGTCAGGCGCGGGCCGGCGGACGGCACCGGCACGAACTTCACTTCCTTCCAGTGCGGCTTCTCGCCCCAGTAGTTGTCGTTGCGGACCAGCTCGATGCCGGTGCCCTTGACGTAGGACTTCAGCATGTAGGGGCCGGTGCCGATGGCGTCCTTACCGTTGTTGAAGTCGACCACCGTCGGCCAGGCGCCCGTCACGCCGCAACCCTTCTTGGGGTCGTACGTGAGCTTGCCATGCTCGACGATGCCGTTCCAGATGATCGGCAGCGAGCGGGCCAGTTCGGCCGGCATCAGGGGGAAGGGTTCGCCCGTCTTGATGATGACGGTGTGCGCGTCCGGCGTCTGGACGTCGGTGATGCGCTTGGTCATGTCCATGTAGGACTGCGACACGTTGGTTTCGTTGTTGAGCGTCCGGCAGATCGTGAACAGCACGTCTTCGGAGGTGAACGGCTTGCCGTTCGAGAACTTGACGTCGTCGCGCAGCTTGAATTCCCAGGTCAGGTCGTCCAGGTTCTTCCAGGAAGTCGCAAGCTGGGGCACCAGCTTCATGTCGGCGCTGCGGCCCACCAGCGAGTTGTAGACGTGCGCGGAGAACGCGTCGTTCTGCGTCATCTTGTGATAGTGGGGGTCCGCCGAGGTCGGTTCGGCCGACAGGCCGATCTTCAGCGTCTGGGCTTGGGCGGCTGCCAGGGGAATGGCGGCGGCCACAAGGGCCAGGGTGGTGCGCAACTTCATGGTGACAACTCCGGATGGGGAACGAACCGGATCGTGCAGGCGGCCACGCGCGCCAGGGGACGACTGCGTCGGCCAGGGGGCTTGCGGGGAATTGTCGCCAGGGCACGACGGCAAGGGGCCGATTATCGGTAGGGGGTTCGCGCGCTGTCAATGCGCAGCGGCGATCGGGGCGCTAGGGAAAACGCCGAGAGGGGAAGGGAGAGAGGGCGTCGCGCGGTCCCTCTTGGGACCTGCGCGGCGCGATGGCGCCGGTGAGGGGACGGGCGCCGAAACGTTGCGGCGGGCGCCTGGGGAGGGCCAGACGGGCGCCGCAACGGCAGGGCCCCCCCGGGCGGTTGGGGGGGGGGGTGGGGG
>DMTA01000236.1:2910-3483 GCA_003454835.1 Achromobacter sp.
TGATTCGCGGGAGATTGATCGCGATTCAGCCTGGCGCGGCTGTTATTACCACTGCGATCCGGAGAAGCGCGAGCTGGCGGCGCGAGCCTTGTTCATCGATTCGTTCACTTCGTCGATGAAGGCAAAGACGGCGGCAACAGCGGCTGCTACGGATTGGCCAGCCTTCTTCAGGCTGGTCAGCGGGTGAGAATTCGGTTGGTTTTCGAGAGCGCCGCGGAGCAGGTCACGCTCCAGCGCGTCGGTCAGGCGGGCAGTGTTGTTCAGGGTCAGTTCGCTCATGGTTTGGCTCCAGTCCGTTTCGTCATGGGGTAAACCATTATAGGGATAACCCTAGAACAATAGCAATGCTCTTTTTAGGGAAAACCCTAGTATGTTGTAAAAATGTTTGTGGGACATGGACTTAGCCCTTGTTGCGCAGGGCTCGGGCGGCATCGGCAAGCTCGCCGGCCGTCAGGCCGATGGGGCCGATACCCTCGGCGACCAGCGCGTCGGCAGCGGCGCCGTGCAGCCAGACGGCGCCGAGCACGGCCTGATCCAGCGGCAGCTTCTGGGCGATCAGCGCGCCCAGCATGC
>DMTA01000531.1 GCA_003454835.1 Achromobacter sp.
TGCGCCTGTTCCTGCAGCGAGCCGGCGGCGGCCGCGGCTTGTTCCACCAGCGCGGCGTTCTGCTGCGTCACTTCGTCCATCTGCGACACGGCGCGGTTGACCTGATCAATACCGCTGGACTGCTCTTCGGACGCGGCCGAGATCTCGCCCATGATGTCCGTCACGCGCTTCACCGAGGACACGATCTCCTGCATGGTGGAGCCGGCGCGTTCGACCTGCTGCGAACCCGCGCCCACCTTGCTTACGGAGTCCTCGATCAGGCCCTTGATTTCCTTGGCGGCCTGGGCGCTGCGCTGCGCCAGCGAGCGCACTTCGCCCGCCACCACCGCAAAGCCCTTGCCCTGCTCGCCGGCGCGGGCGGCTTCCACCGCCGCGTTCAGCGCCAGGATGTTCGTCTGGAACGCAATGCCGTCGATGACCGACACGATTTCCGAGATCTTGCGCGAGCTGGCCGAGATCTCCTGCATGGTGTTGACGACTTCCGACACGGCCGAACCGCCGCGTTCAGCCACGTCAGACGCGCTGGCGGCCAGTTGATTGGCCTGGCGGGCGTTGTCCGCGTTCTGCTTGACGGTCGAGGCCAGCTCTTCCATCGAGGCGGCGGTCTCTTCCAGCGAAGCGGCCTGCTGCTCCGTGCGGCTGGACAGGTCCGTGTTGCCCGCGGAAATTTCACGCGAGCCAACGTTGATTTCTTCCACGCCGCGGCGCACCGTCGCCACCGTGCGGGTCAGGCTTTCCTGCATGCGCTTGATGGCGCCGAACAGGTGGCCGATTTCGTTGGTGCTGCGCACTTCGATGCGACCGGTGAAGTCTCCGGCGGAGATCTTCTCGAAGTGGTCGCCGGCTTCGTGCAGCGGACGCAGCACGGTGCGGTTGATGAAGATCCAGCAGCCCAGCGCCAGGACCAGCGCAATGGCCAGCATCACGACGGTGACCATGCGCGAAATGTTGTGATCGGCTTCCGCCTGCGCGATGAGCTCGTCGGTGCGCGTGTCCGTGAACTGCAGCACGTTGTTGACGGCCTCGCGGAACGCGGTGTTAGCAGCGCCGCCGGCGTCGTTCAGGTCCAGGTAGTCCTGGATGGCCAGATTCCCCAGCGCAGCGGCCTGGCGGCGGTAGACATCGTCGAATTGCTTGTAGGCGGCTTCCAGCTTGACCACGAGGTCTTCGGAGCCAGCCATGCGCGGCGCCTTGCGGAACGAGTCGAACAGCTTTTGGCCATCGGCCATGAGCGTATCGGCGCGCTTGGCTTGCGAGGTCGACTGTTCGGTCTTGCCCTGCTGCATGTCCATCAGCGAATTGGCAAGCAGCAGGCGGCCGCGCAGGAAGGTGCTATAGGCGCGCTGCAGTTGCGTCGCCTGGTTGGCATACGCTTCGTTGACCTGCGCCAGCTTGTCGCTGCCGGAATTCAACCCCATCCACGCCACACCGTTCGAAATGAACATGGCGCCCGTGAAGAGCAACAGCACCAGGATGATGCAGGTGCGAACTTTTAAATTACCAAGCATGAAATATCCGAGCGTTAAGCAACGAAGAACGACACAACCTACCCTACACGCACTACGGACGCCCCGGCCCTTGGCCGGCAGCGTCCGAAATGTGCGCCACCCGCGGCGCGCACAAGCGGCGCCGCGCAGAAAACTACCGCATCACTTGCGGCTGAACAGGCTGGAACCCTGGATGGTCATGAACGCGGCCGAGGCCGCCTGCAATGCCACCTGGCGCAGCGCGAGCTGGCTGGCGCCCGCGTAGTAGTCCAGGTCTTCCAGGTCCGACAGCGACTTCGAGTACGACAGGCCCTTTTGCGTGCCGGTGGCGTCCAGCGCCTCCAGTTCGTTCAGGCGCGCGCCCACGGAAGCGCCCACAGTCAGCACGTTGTCGTACGTAGTGGCCAGCTTCTTGTTCGCCGTCGCAAGTTCGTTGTTCAGGCGGGCCAGCGCCTTCTCGTCACCGGCGATGGGCGAATCCAGCACCTTGATGAGGTTGTCCAGCGTGTTGAACATGTCCACGTCGGCCGACTGGATGCTTTCGACGTTGATCACGTCGCCGTTCTGCGGCGTGCCCTTGACCACGACGGCGACGCCGCCGAAGTCGATGCTGGCGCCTTCCTTGTATTCCGTGGGACCGGCCGGCGGCGCGGGGGTGGTCACCGGCGGCACGGGCGGGGTGGCGTTCGGGTCGGTCGTGATGACGCGGTAGCCCATGTTGCCCGTGGCGGGATCCGCTTCGAACTGCAGGCTGAAGCTCTTGCCGATATTGGGGCTGCCGGGCGTGACCGAGACGGTGCCGAACTGCGCGGTGCCGCCGTTGGCCGGCGATGCGGTGCTGACGTACGCGGTCGAACCCGGATTGGCGCGGCCGAAGATGTCGCTGCCCAGGTCGCTGGTGGACAGCTGGCGCGATTGGTCGACCTGCACGGTGCGTTCGCCGGTGGCGCCGCTGTAGACGATCTTGCCGGTGGCGTCCTGCGCGTAAGGCACTACGCCGCCTTCGTAACCCGAGAACAGATACTGGCCGTTGCCGTCGGTGCTGTTGGCAAGACCCAGCAGTGCGTCGCGGGCGCTCTTTAGCGCCGTCGACAGCGCCTGGCGGTCGCTGTCGGCGAACGTGCCGTTACCGGCCTGGACGACACGCGTGCGCACATCCTGCAGTGCGGTGGTGATCGAGTCCAGGACGTTGGCTTCCTGTCCGAGGTTGGTCTTGGCCGTGTTGCGGTTCAGCCCGTACGTCGTGTTCATGCTCTGCGTCTGCGCGACGCCGATCGACAGGGACGCCGACAGGGGATCGTCCGCGGGAGTCAGGAACTTGCGGCCGCTGCCAACCTGTTCGACCAGGCGATTCATGTCGGATTCCTGAGCGAGAACGCCGCTCAGTCCGTTCGAGTACATCATCGTGGTGCTCAGACGCATGGTGCAGCTCCGTAATGCTTTCTAGTATTCACAGTCAACGTTCTGATCAGCCGCGCAGGCCCAACAGCGTGTCAAAAATGGTGCTTGCCACATCGATGATGCGGGCGCTGGCCTGGTATTGCTCCTGGTACAGCGACAGGCTTACGTATTCTTCGTTCAGGTTGACGCCCGACACCGCCTGCTGGGCAGCGGTCGTCTGCTTGACCAGGTTGACCTGCGCCGTGGCGGCCGTCTTGATCTGCTGTGTCTGCACGCCGACGGTGTTCACGACCTGGGCGAACATGTCGTTGATGCTCATCGTGCCGTGGCTCAGCACCTTGCTGGTTTGCAGCTGCGCCAGCTTCAGGGCGTTCTTGCCGTTGGCGTCGCCGCCGTCCGCATCCGCCGCGGCAACCTTGTCCGGATCCGTGATCAGGACGTTGATGTCACGTGCGGCATCGCGGGTGGGCGACAGCGACCACTTGTCGCCGGCCTGGGGCGGCGCATTGATGGTCAGCGTCAGGCCCATCTCGCTTTCGAGGTTCAGCGTGGCCGTGGGCGGCGTGCCGGTGGCCGGGCCGTTGTAGACCTGCGAGCCTTCCGGCATGCGCACGACCTGGTAGTTGGTGCCGTCGAACGAGATCTCGTAGTCCTTGGCATTGATGTTTGCCAGGTTGGTGAATTCACCCGAGATCTGCGCGTTGCTCTTGTTCTGCGTGTTCGGCACGCCCTGGGGCGAACCGATGCTGAAGAAGTCCGTACCCGGATTGCCGCCCTGGTCCAGACCCTGCTTGTGCTGCTCGTTGAACGACAGCGCCAGGCCGACGGCCATCTGGCCGAGCTGGTTCTGCATGAGGTCCAGGGACGAGGCGCGGAACTGCAGCAGTCCGCCCAGCTTGCCGCCGGAGATCTCCATGTCCTTCATTTCGACCGCGATCGTCTTGCCGGTGCCCGCGGGCAGCGTGTAGGCAATGGCCGTGCGGCCGGCGTCCGCGGAGGACGGCACGGCTTGCAGCGGGTAGATCGTGTTGCCCGACAGCAGCGACTGGCCGCCCTTCGTGAGCGAGATGCTGATCTTGTCGCCCTGCTCGTACGTCGTGATGCCGATGAGCTGGTTCAATTCCATGACGGCCTGGTCGCGCTGGTCGAGCAGGTCGTTGGGGGGGCTGCCGCCAGCCTTGCCTGCCGCAACGGAAATCTGCTGGTTCAGGTCGTCGATGCGGGTCAGGTAGCTGTTGACCTGGTCGACCGTGGTGCTGATCTGCGTGTTCAGGCCTTCACGCTGCTTCTGCATCTCCTGGTAGGCCGAGCGGATCTGCGTGGTCAGACTGTTGGCCTGCCCCAGCAGGTCGGCGCGCGCGGCGGGATCCGCCGGCTTGCTGGCCACCGTGTTCATGCTGGTGAAGAAATTGGTCAGGCCCGGGGCGATGCCGACGGTGCGGTCGGAGAACAGGTTATTGATCTGCGAAACCTGGTCGAGCTGAGCCTGGAGCTGGGCGCCGCTGCCGGTCGCGCCGACGAGCTGCTTATACAGGAAGCTGTCGTAGCTGCGAACGACGGTGTCGACCTGGACGCCGCGGCCGATGTAGCCGTTGGTGGTCGCTTGCGCGCCCGCCGTCGAGGTCATGACGCGCTGGCGGTTGTAGCCGACCGTGGTGGCATTGTTGATGTTGTGGCCGGTGGTTGCCAGGCCGGCTTGCGCCGCGTTCAACCCGCCCAATGCCGTTTTGTACAAATTCATGCTGACAATGCCCCGTATGTAACCGCAGCTGTTATCTCTGGATACCCCGTTTACGGCAGGAGATCACCCAAATTTAGAGTCCTTCCAACATCCGGCGTGAATTTTCCACGCTGGATGCCGCGCCCCGCAGCTGACCCATGATGCCGATAAGCTTCTGGGCGTAGCGGGGGTCGGTCGCGTAGCCGGCGTCCTGGATCCGGCGGGCCGCTTCGACCTCGTTGCGGGCCGTCGTCACGCTCTCGTAGCGCGGGCTGTTGCCGATCAGGCGGGCGTAGTCGGCGAACGATTCCTCGTACGACGCGTAGGCCCGGAACGGCTGCGTCACCTTGCGGGCGACGCCGTCTTCGTATTCGGTGGTCAGCACGTTGACGACCTTGCCCTTCCAGCTCGCGCCGGCCTTGATGCCGAACAGGTTGAAGCTGGTGCTGCCGTCCTCATGCTTGATTTCGCGCTTGCCCCAGCCGGACTCCAGGGCCGCCTGGCCCATGATGAGACGCGCCGGCACGCCGCTCTGCTGCGACGCCAGGTTGGCCGCGCGCGACATCTTGGACACGAAGTCCACGACGTGCTCGGGTGCGCCTTCGGCGGCCGCCAGCGCGCGGTCGGCCGGCCGGTTGTTGCGCATCACGTTCAGCAGCGCCGAGACTTCACGCGAGCCGCCGGTCTGGAAGTCCAGATCGCCGCCCTGCCCGATGCGCTTGACGGCTTCGTCCGACAGGTCGCCGGGCTGGCCCTGCTGCATCTGCGCCAGGATGGCTTGCGACAGACCGATGCCGGGCGACGCCAGGTGCAGGGCCAGCTGCTCGTCCGCCATGGACTGCAGCATCTGCGTCTGCTGGGAATCGAACAGACCTTCCTTGGGCGTGGCCTCGCGCATGCGCTTGACCATCATCTGCAGGAACAGCGCCTCGAACTGCTTGGCGACCTGCTTCTGCTGCTCGGTGCCGGCGGGATCTTTCTTGACGTCGCGCTTCAGGTCCGACAGGCGGCCCATGTCAAAGACCGAATCCTGCCGGGTGCTGCCGCGTGCCGCGTCGTTGGTGTAAGCCATGGCCGTCAGATGATTTCAAGTTCGGCGCGCAAGGCGCCGGCGGTCTTCATCGCCTGCAGGATGGCCAGCAGGTCCTGCGGCGTGGCGCCCAGGGCGTTCAGGCCCTTGACCACGTCGGCCAGGTTGGCGCTGGTGCTGACGCGCTGCAGCGAGCCGTTGTCCTGGCGCACTTCGATCTGCGTATTGGGCACGACCACCGTCTGACCCTGCGTGAACGGCGTGTCCGGCTGCACCACTTCGTTCTGGCGATTGATGATGACCGACAGGTTGCCATGCGCCACGGCGGCCTCTTCGATCATGACCGTGCGGTTCATGACGACCGAGCCGGTGCGGGCGTTGATGATGACCTTGGCGACCGTGGGTGCGCGCGCGACCTGCAGGTCTTCCATCTGCGACAGGAAGCGGGCCTGCGAGCCCTGCTCCATGGGGGTGCGCACCTGGATGACGCGGCCGTCCAGCGCCGTGGCGGTGCCCTGGCCGAACTTGCGGTTCAGGGCCGTCGCCACGTTCTGCGCGGTGCCGAAATCGGTGTTGTTCAGTTCGACATGCACGTAGCCGTCGCGCGCGAACGTGGTCGGCACGCCGCGTTCGACGATGGCGCCCGCGCTGATGCGGCCGCCGTTCAACTGGTTGATCTGCACGCTGGAACCGCCCGACGATGCGCCCGCGCCGCCGACCAGGATGTTGCCCTGGGCAATGGCGTAGACCTGGCTGTCCGCGCCCTTGAGCGGCGTCATCAGCAGCGTGCCGCCGCGCAGGCTCTTGGCGTTGCCCATGGACGAGACCACCACGTCCAGCGTCTGGCCGGGCCGCGCGAACGCCGGCAAGGTGGTCGTGACCATGACGGCGGCCACGTTCTTCAACTGCATGTTGCTGCCGGCGGGCACCGTGATGCCCAGCTGCGACAGCATGTTGGTCAGGCTCTGTTGCGTGAATGGCGTCTGGCGCACCTGGTCGCCGCTGCCGTCCAGGCCCACGACAAGGCCGTAGCCGATGAGCTGGTTGCCCCGGACGCCCTGGATGCTGGCCAGATCCTTGAGCCGTTCGGCGTGCGCCGCACCGGCGCCCGCGGCCAGCCCGACGGCCACGCACACCCGCGCCAACAGGGACAGCAAGGTGGATATCGGAGTCTGTTGTTTCATGATTTAGAACGGCGAAGCGATCAGGAAGAAGCGTTGCAGCCAGCCCATGGTCTGGACTTCGTCCATGACGCCCTTGCTGCGATATTCGATGCGCGCGTCGGCCACCTGCGTGGACGACACGGTGTTCGTGCCCGTGATGGAACGCGGATCGACCACGCCGGCAAAGCGCACGTATTCGCTGCCGCGGTTGATGGCGATCTGCTTTTCCCCGGCGACCTGCAGGTTGCCGTTGGACATCACGCCCACCACCGTGGTGGTGATGGTGCCGGTGAAGGCATTGTTGGCGCTGCTGTCGCCCTTGCCCTGCGACACGTTGCCGCCATTGGCCTCGGTGTTCAGATTGGCGTTCGCCCAGCTGTCCATGAAAGACGGCGCCGCGGCGATGCCCATCGTGGTCGAGCCGCTGCGGTTGGTGTTCGTCGCCACGTTCTTGGACGCATTGGTGCGCTCGTTCAGCACGATGGTGACGATGTCGCCCACATTGCGCGGCCGGCGGTCTTCGAACAGCGGGTAGTTGCCGTAAGTCGTGGGCTGGTAGATCGAGCCCGTGGGCTGCGCCATGGGCATCGGCGGCGGCGGCGGGGCCGCCGTCGTCGGCCCGGTCACGATGGGTTCGGGCGGGATCATGGCGCAACCAGCCGCCAGCAGAGCCAGCGCAGACGCAAGTACCAGGCGCAGGACAGACATGAGCATCACAGTTGGGTCAGGCGGGCCAGCATTTCGTCCGACGTCTTGACGGCCTTGCTGTTCATTTCGTAAGCGCGCTGCGTCGTGATCATGTTGACCAGTTCTTCAGCGACGTTGACGTTGGAGGTTTCGACGTACTTCTGCATGATCGAGCCCGCGCCGTCCACACCGGGCTGCAGCAGGTTCGCCGGACCCGACGAGTCGGTTTCCAGGTACAGGTTTTCGCCGATGCTTTGCAGGCCGGTCGGGTTGATGAAGGTGGCGATCTGCAGCTGGCCGATCTGCACGTTGACGCCGGCGGCGCCGGGTTGCGTCACGGAGACCATGCCGTCGTTGCCGATGGTGATGGACAGCGCGTTGTCCGGCACGTTGATCGGCGGCTGGATGACGTAGCCGCTGACGGTGACGAGCTGGCCGTTCTGGTCGCGCTGCAGCGCGCCGTCACGCGTGTAGGCCTGGGTGCCATCGGGCAGTTCGACCGGCAGGAAGCCGCGGCCGTTGATCGCCACGTCCATTTCGCTGCCGGTGTTGTTCAGGTTGCCGTCCGAGTGGATGCGCTCGGTGGCGGCCACGCGCGCGCCGGTGCCCAGCTGCAGGCCGGACGGCAGTTGCGTGGCGTCGCCCACCTGGGCGCCGGGCTGGCGCAGCGTCTGGTACATCAGGTCCTGAAACACGGCACGGCCGCGCTTGAACCCGTTGGTGGAGACATTGGCCAAGTTGTTGGAAATCACGTCCATGGAGGTCTGTTGACCTTCCAGGCCCGTCTTGGCGATCCACAGCGAACGCATCATGATGAAAGACTCCGGTTCCGCGGCCTGGCCGCGAACTAAATGTTATTTAAATCAGGCGCTTACGGACAGAATGCCGTTGGCGCGTTCCGCATTGCGGTCCGACTGCTGAATCACCTGCATCTGCTGCTCGAAGCGGCGGGCGTTTTCGATCATGCCCACCATCGATGCCATCGGATTGGTGTTGCTGCCTTCCAGCACACCCGACAGCAGGCGCAGTGCGGGGTCGGCGGGCACCGGCGCCGCGGGCTGGCCGTTGACCGGCGCCATGCGGAAGACGCCGTCGTCGCCGTGCACCAACTGCTTGTTGTCCGGGTTCACCAGCTTCAGGCGGCCCAGGTTCAGGATGTTGTTCGGCGCGTCGCCGGCGCCCAGCGCCGTGATCGTGCCGTCCGACGTGATGGTCAGCGCGGCCTGGTCGGGCACGTCGATGGGACCGCCCTGGTCCGACAGGACCGGCTGGCCCAGCGACGTCTGCAGCAGGCCGTTGATGCCGACCTGCAGGCTGCCGGCGCGGGTATACGCTTCGCCTTGCGGCGTCTGCACCGCAATCCAGCCGTTTTCGCTGGCCAGCGCCACGTCCAGGCTGCGGCCCGTGGTCTGCATGGTGCCCATCTCGAAGCTGTTGCCGGGCGTGGACGCCACCGTCGAAACACGCGTAGGCAGGCTCACCCCGTCCGTCACGGGAACCGAGCGGTACAGCGCGATCTGCTCGCGAAAGCCCGCCGTGTTCACGTTGGCCATATTGTTGGAGAGCGCGGCCTGATGCTCCGTGATCCGCGCTGCGCCATTCATGGCGGTGTAGATGATTCTGTCCATTGCCTATTCCGTCGGTGTCGTCGCGTGCCCAGCGGGCATTACTTCAGGTTCATCAGGACTTGCATGATCTCGTCCTGGGTCTTGATGGTCTGCGAATTGGCCTGGTAGGTGCGCTGGGCAATGATCATGTTGACCAGCTCCTTGCTCATGTCCACGTTGGACGCTTCGGTCGCCTGACCCACCACCGTCGACATGCTGTTGGTGCCGGGCTGGCCCAGGATCGGCTGACCGGAGGCAGCGGTTTCCTTCCAGGCGTTGTTGCCCACGGGCTGCAGGCCCTGCAGGTTCGAGAAGTCGGCCAGCACGAGCGTGCCGACGATCTGGGTTTCGCCGTTGGTGTAGCTGGCGACCAGGCTGCCGTCGCTGCTGATGTTGATGCCGCTGAACTCACCGGACGTGTAGCCGTCGGGCTTGGCGACCAGCTTGTAGTTGCTGCCGTACTGCGTCGTGCCGGTGTAGTTGATCGCGACGTTCAGCGGATCGGCCGGGGTGGCGGTGCCGCCGGGCTGGGCGAACGACAGGTTCACGATCGGCGCGCTGGTCAGCGTGCCGGCGTTGTTGAACGTGAACTGCTGCGGGTTGCCCCAGACGCCGCCGGCTTCCGACGTGGGCGCCATGGCCTGGCCGTCCATCGTGTAGTAAACGTCGTACACGCTGGTGCCGCCCGTCGCTTCACGCTTGACGAAATATTGCATGACCTGGTGCGAGTTGCCCAGGGAGTCGAACACCGTCATGGGCGAGGCGTTCGTGTAGGTGCTGGAGATCTTGGGATCGAACGGCTTGCCGATTTCGGTGACAGCGGCGGTGTAGTCCACGAAGCCGGGAATGCTTTCCAGCGTGCCCGCGGTGACCTGGCCCGTGCCGTCGAGCGTGACGGTGTTCGGGGCCGTGCCGTAAACGGCGGCCGGCGGGTTGCCCGGGGCCCACGTCAGCGCGCCGCCGGCGGCCTTGGTGAACGTGTAGGCCGTGCCGCCCAGGGTGACCGAGCCGGGAACGGCGGGGGCCGGCACGGGGGCGCNNTGCTGGTGGCCTGCGGCGCGACGTTGGCCGTCGGCAGTTGCAGTTCGACCGGGTTCGCGCCGATGGCGCCGGCCGGGTAGCCGGTCAGGCGGTAGCCCTGCGCGTTCACGATGAAGTTGTTCTTGTCGACGAGGAATTCGCCGTTGCGGGTGTACATGACCGAGCCGCTCTGGTCGGTCACGCGGAACATGCCCTTGGCGCCGTCGATGGCGATGTCGTATTCGCCGCCGCCGCCCGTCACCGCGCCCACCGTGAAGCGCTGGTTGATGGCCGCGACCTTGACGCCCAGGCCCACGCGCGAGCTGGCGTAGACGTCAGCGAACGATGCGGTGGCCGACTTGAAGCCGACGGTGCCCGAGTTGGCGATGTTGTTGCCGATAACGTCCAGGTTCTGCGCAGCGGCGTTCAAGCCGCTCAATCCTTGTCCGAAGCCCATGTTTACTCTCGCTAATCTTTAGTGGAAAAGCCGTCGCCCGTGCGCCGGCACCAATTCATATCCGCCCGTTCAGGCGCCGATCACCTTGCGCACGTCCAGCATGCTGGTCTGGCCGTCCAGGCCTAGATCCAGACGCAGGCCGTTGGTGGAGTACGCCACGCTCTTCACGTTGCCGTAGCTCAACACTTCCGAGTTCACCTTCGCGCCCTCGGCGTCGGTCGCCAGCACGGACACGTTGTACGCGCCCGGTTCCAGCGCCACGCCGGCGTCGTTCTTGCCATCCCATTCCAGCGTGTACACGCCGTTCTTCTGCTCGCCCAGTTCGATGGTGCGCACAACTGCACCGTTCGAATCCGAGATGCGGACCTGGACCTTGGCGGCGTCGCCCTGCAGATCCAGACCGTAGGGCGTGACCACGCGGTCCGCGGGGTTGGCGCTGTCGACACCGACCTTGACCTTCGTGCCCGGGATCAGGACGCCCTTGCCGATCATCGACACGGCGTTCATCGACTGCGACACGTCGATCTGGCCGCTGATGGCCAGCATGGTGTTCTTCAGGTTGGTGATGCCTTCCACCGTGGAGATCTGCGCCAGTTGCGACGTCAGCTCCGCGTTCTGCATCGGGTTCAGCGGATCCTGGTTCTTGAGCTGCGTGACCAGCAGCTTCAGGAACTGGTCCTGCAGGCCTTGCGCGGTACTCGCGCTGTTGGCGCCGGTTTGCGCCAGGCCCATGGCCGTGGTGCTCGTGGTTTGGTCGACGGTGGTCATGGATAGACTCTGGCTGGAAATTAGGATTGACCGATGGTCAGCGTCTTCTGCATCAACGCCTTGGCGGTGTTGAGGACCTCGACGTTGGCCTGGTAGGACCGCGATGCCGCGATCATGTTGACCGTTTCGGCCACCGGATCGACGTTGGGCATGCTGATGTAGCCCTGCGCGTCAGCCAGGGGATGCTTGGGGTCATAGACCATCTTCAGGGGCGACTGGTCCTGGACCACGCCGGCCACGCGAACGCCGCCGATCTCCTGGCCCAGCGCCTGGCCCGCGGCCGGGTTGACCTGGAACACGACTTGACGGGCGCGGTACGGCTGGCCATCCGGACCGACCACGCTGTCGGCGTTGGCCATGTTGCTGGCCGCCACGTTCATGCGCTGCGACTGCGCGCTCAGCGCCGAACCGGCGATATCGAAAATGCTCAACAAGGACATTGCCTGTTGCTCCCTTTAAAGATCAATCCTGGATGGCGGTCTGCAGCCCGCGGATACGGTTGGAGATGAGCTGCATCGTGCTCTGGTAATGCAGGGTGTTGTCGGCGAACTGCACGCGCTCGATGTCCATGTCCACCGTGTTGCCGTCCATGCTGGGCTGGTACGGCAGGCGGTACAGCAGATCCGTCGGGCCCTGCGACAGGGCTTTGGCCGGAATGTGGCGGGCCGACGTCAGCTTGAGCGACGTGTCGGGCAGGCGCATCGTGCCTTCCATCGCGCTTTGCAGCGCGGCCTTGAAGTCGATGTCGCGCGCCTTGTAGTTGGGCGTGTCGGCATTGGCGATGTTCGAGGAAAGCACTTCCTGGCGCTGCGCGCGCAGTGACAAAGCCTGCTGGTAGAACCGGAAATCTTCGTTGAGCCTGTCGAGCATCGTGGCGCCTTGAATTCGTTGCAGATCAGATAAAGCAGGGACGCCGGACGCACCGTTATCCCATTGGATGACGGCATGATAGGGGCCGGACCTGTAACACAATCAGCCAAATAACCCGTCATTTCTCATCCAATTCGCGTATTGCCGAAACCCGCCCACTTCTACAATTCATCCATCATGAAAATGTCCGCAAGACTCCTTCTCGCACGCGCCGGCATCGCCGCCCTGCTCCTGGCCCCGGCAAGCGCCGTCCAGGCCCAGGCCGCGGCCACCCAGGCCCCGGAAGCGATCATCATTGCGGCGCAGACCTATCTGCAGGAACAACTGGCCTCCCTGCCCGGCGAGGCGACCATCGCCATCGACCCGCCGCGCACCGATCGCCTGACGCCCTGCGACGACCTG
This sequence comes from Achromobacter sp., assembly GCA_003454835.1. Classification (GTDB taxonomy): domain Bacteria; phylum Pseudomonadota; class Gammaproteobacteria; order Burkholderiales; family Burkholderiaceae_B; genus Achromobacter. The sequence continues at coordinate 12,613 of DMTA01000531.1, forward strand.
GCTCCTTTCCTGCCCTCCGGAATGAAACTGCGGTCCCGCATGACCGTCGGCGTGCGCTGCAACACGGCCAAGGGCTGGACCGCTTACGTGCAGGCCTCCGTCAGCGTGGCCGGCCACTATTACGTCGCCTCGCGCCTGATCGCCGCCGGCCAGGCCCTGACTCCGGCGGATCTGGACGCCCGC
>DMTA01000496.1 GCA_003454835.1 Achromobacter sp.
GCCCCGCCCGCGGCAACCGCGCAAGGTGGATCCGGCACCCGCCGTCAAACCGGCTGCCGGGCTCCCCGCCGCCGGAGCAACCGTTCCGGGAGCGCCCGCAGCATCCCCTGCCGCATCCCCGGTCTCACCGCCGACGGCCACCCCGTCTTCGCAACAACCCGCCAGCCCGCCTGCCCAGCAGCCCAATCGCGCGCCGAATCCGTTCGGCGACCTGCTGACCAAGTGATTCGCCGTGGGGCGCCGCCCTGGCGGCGTCTCCCCGACCGACAGACAAGATCCTTTGCACGGAGCCGTCCATGGCCAAGAAAGAAAGCGTTCAAAAACGATTGCAGAAAGTCCGTCCGCCGCGCGTTCAGCTCACGTATGACGTGGAGAAGGGCGACGCCATCGAACAGAAGGAGCTTCCCTTCGTGGTCGGCGTGGTGGGCGACTTTTCTGCGCAGTCCGAGGCCGAGCTGCCGCGTCTGAAGGACCGCAAATTCGTCAACATCGACGTCGACAACTTCGACGACGTGATGCGGGGGCTGGAACCCCGCGCGGCGTACCGGGTGAAGAACCGTCTGACCGAGGAGGGCGGCACGTTCGGCGTCGACATGAAATTCCGGTCCATCGAGGATTTCCGCCCGGAAGCCGTCGTGCAGCAGGTGGATCCGCTGCGCGAGCTGCTGGACATCCGCACCAAGCTGGCCGATCTGCGCAACAAGCTCGCCGGCAACGACAAGCTGGAAGACCTGCTGGGCGAAGTGCTGACCAGCACCGAAAAGCTGCAACAGCTCACCAGCGAGACCGACAAGGGAGGCCGCAATGAGTAATTCCGCCGCCGCGCAAAACACCGCCGCCACCGCCACCGACGCACAGAGCGGGCTGCTGGACCAGATCGTCGAGCAAAGCCGCGTCGCCAAGTCCACTGCCGAGCACGACCGCGCCAAGGACATCATCGGCGAGCTGGTCCGTGAGGTGATGAAGGGCACCGTTGTCGTGTCCGACAACCTGTCGGCGATGCTGGACGCGCGCGTCGCCGAGCTCGACCGCCTGATCTCGGCGCAGCTCAGCGAAGTGATGCACGCGCCCGAGTTCCAGAAGCTGGAGAGCACCTGGCGCGGCCTGCACTACCTGTGCCAGGAAACCGACACCAGCCCGATGCTGAAGATCAAGGTGTTGAACACCACCAAGCGCGACCTGGTCCGAGACTTCCAGACCGCGATCGACTTCGATCAGAGCCTGATGTTCAAGAAGGTGTACGAAGAGGAATTCGGCACGTTCGGCGGCGCGCCGTTCGGGGCGCTGCTGGGCAACTTCGAGATCACGCGCCAGCCCGAGGACATGTACTTCATCGAGCAGATGTCGCACGTGGCCGCTGCGTCGCACGCGCCGTTCATCGCGTCGGCCTCGCCGGAGCTGCTGGGGTTGGACAGCTTTGCCGACCTGGGACGCCCGCGCGATCTGGCCAAGGTGTTCGACACCGTGGAATACACCAAGTGGCGCAGCTTCCGCGATTCGGAAGATTCGCGCTATGTCGGCCTGACCATGCCGCGCTTTCTGGGCCGTCTGCCGTACGACCCGGTGGAGGGCACCACGGTCGAAGGCTTCAACTTCGTCGAGGACGTGGACGGCACCGACCATTCCAAATACCTCTGGTGCAACGCCGCGTGGGCCTTCGGCGCACGCCTGACGGCGGCATTTGCGGACTTTGGCTGGTGCGCGGCGATCCGCGGCGTCGAAGGCGGCGGCCTGGTCGAGAACCTGCCCACGCATACGTTCAAGACGGACGACGGCGAAATCGCGCTCAAGTGCCCGACCGAGATCGCCATCACCGACCGGCGTGAAAAGGAACTGAGCGATCAGGGGCTGATCCCGCTGGTGCATTGCAAGAACTCGGATTACGCGGCCTTCTTTGGCGCCCAATCGGTGCAGAAGGCCAAGAAATACAACACGGATAGCGCCAACGCCAACGCGGTGTTGTCGGCGCAGCTGCAGTACATCTTCTCGGTATCGCGCGTGGCGCACTACCTGAAGGCGATGATGCGCGACAAGATCGGCAGCTTCGCGTCGGCGCAGTCCGTAGAGAGTTTCCTGAATCGCTGGGTATCGCAGTACGTGCTGCTGGACGACAACGCGACGCAGGAACAAAAGGCGCAGTTCCCGCTGCGCGAAGCATCGGTGCAAGTGGCCGAGGTGCCAGGCCGCCCTGGCGTCTTCCGTGCCGTGGCGTTCCTGCGGCCGCATTTCCAGCTTGACGAACTCTCGATCTCGTTGCGCCTGGTCGCCGAATTGCCGGCGCAGGCCCAGAAATCCTGAGCGTCATTGCACTGACCACTCATCCATCATCTGAAGAGGCTATCAACAATGAAGGACATCTACGTCAAGTTCGGCAATCCGGCGCTCAAGGGCGAGTCGCAGGACAAGGACCATCCGGACTGGATCGAAGTCAGTTCGTGGCGCCACGAGATCATCCAGCCGCGTTCGGCCACCGCATCGACCTCGGGCGGCCATACCGCCGAGCGCACCGAACACGGGGAAATGGTCTTCACCAAGGATCTGGACGTTGTCAGTCCGCTCCTGTACCAGCACGCGTCGGGCGGCACGACCTTCGACGAAGTGACCATCGACTTCCTGCGCGCCGATGGCGAGGGCAACCGCGTCAAGTACCTTGAAATCAAGCTCAAGTACGTGATCATCGCCCGCGTGGCGCCGGAAGTCGTGGCCGAAGGCCTGCCGCACGAAACGTTCTCGCTGAAATACGCCGCCGTGCAATGGAAGTACACGCAGCAGAAGGTGGGCGGCAATCAGGGCGGCAACGCCCAGGGCGCCTGGAGCCTGACCAAGAACGACAAGACCTACTCGGTCTGATCTCCGCCGGGCAGGCACGAAGACCGCGGCCCGGCCGAGCCCGGCCCCGGGCGGGTCGCAGTCTTTCTTTTGAGGCCCCGATGAAAGGATTCGAACCGAGTCTGTTCGACAAGCTGTTCGAAGCAGAGGGCCAGTCGCCCTATGCCTTGCGGCGCCTGTCGATCGAGGAAATGAAAGAGACGGTGGCGCGCGACATCGAGGCGCTGCTGAACACCCGCATGGTGTTCACCGAGGAAGATCTGCGGCGCTACCCGAACTGCCGGCGGTCCGTGTTGACGTACGGGCTGTCCGACTTTTCGGGGCTTAGCCTGGCAAGCCATTACGACCGCGAATTCATCTGCCGTTCGCTCGAGCAGGCGATTGCGCGGCACGAGCCCAGGCTGACGCACGTGCGGGTCATGCTGCAGGTCGACAGCCGGGCGACGTCGGTGCTGTATTTCGCGATCACGGCCATGCTGGATGTGGGGCCCGCCCACGAGCCCGTGACCTTCGATGCCACGCTGCAGCCGTCGACCTTGCAGTACTCCGTGACCAAAGGTTGGGCCAAAAGCCCGGCCACGGTCTAGCGCATCAACCCGCGGTGCAGGTGCCCTGGCGCGCCGGACAGGAAGACATCAATGGAAGAATTGCTGCCCTACTACGAGCGCGAACTTGGCTTCTTGCGCACCTCGTCGCGCGACTTCGCCGAGCGCTATCCCAAGATCGCCGCGCGGCTGGGGCTATCTGGCGAGACCTGCGAGGATCCGCATGTCGAGCGCATGATCGAGTCGTTCGCGTTGTTGAGCGCGCGCATCAACAAGAAGCTGGACGACGATTACCCCGAATTCACCGAAGCGCTGTTCGAGGTGATGTACCCGCACTACCTGCGGCCGTTTCCGTCGTGCAGCGTGGCCCAGTTCGACCTGGGCGGCGCGGGTGCGCAACTGACGGCGCCTGTGCGCATCGATCGTGGCACCGAACTGAAGTCGCATCCGGTGCGCGGCGTGGCGTGCCGGTTTCGCACGGCCTACGACGTTGCGCTGGCGCCCATCGAGGTCCGGCGCGCCGCGTTCGACTCCAGCGCCAATGCGCCGGCCACCGCCAAGCTGCCGGCCGGCGTCACGGGCCGGTTCTCCATCACGCTGGGCTGCCTGGGCGAAAACCAGCACTTCGGCATGCCGGGCATCGAACGGCTGCGCGTGTATCTGCATGGCGAACCGTCGTTCGTGGCGGCGCNNNCCCTGTTCCTGCGCGCGGCCGCGGCGTATGTGGAGCTGCAGCCGGGGCGCTGGGAGCGGCTGGCTGCGATCCCGTTGGCGCAGGTCGGATTGGCGGAAGAGGATGCGCTGATCGATTTCCCGGCCAGCTCGCATCCGGCGTATCGCCTGCTGACCGAATACTTCACGTTCCCCGAGAAATTCAACTTCGTCGACATCGACCTGGCGGCGCTGCGTCCTCATGTGGGCACCGCGCGGCAGTTCACGCTGCACGTGCCGGTGAGCGGCCTGCGGGCCGATTCCAACACGGCGCGGCTGCTGGAATCGACCTCGGCGGACAATCTGCGGCTGGGCTGCACGCCGGTGGTGAACCTGTTTGCGCAGCGCGCCGACCCCATCCGCGTGACGCACGCGGCGGCGTCGTATCCGGTGGTGGCCGACGCGCGGCGCGCCTATGGCTACGAGGTCTATTCCATCGATCGCGTGCGCCAGGTGCGGCAGAACGCGTTGAACGATTCGGTCGTGGACTTCCGGCCGTTCTATTCGCTGCATCACGGCGAGTCGCCGGAGTCCGCCGGCCACTACTGGACGATGCGGCGCGACGCGTCGATGGCGCAGCGCAGCCCGGGGTACGAGACCGAGATTTCCATCGTCGACATCGATTTCGATCCCTCGGTGCCGCAGACCGAAACCCTGAGCCTGGACCTGACGTGCACCAATCGCGACCTGCCCGCGAGCATCGCGGTGGGCCAGTCGGGCGGCGACCTGTTCCTGGAAGGCGGCACGGTGGCGCGCAGCATCCGGATGCTGCGNNGCTGCGCCTGTACGACCTGTCGGGGTCGGCGGTGGCCGCGCGTCAGATCGAAGGACTGGTCGGCCTGGACTACAAGCCGGCCACGCACTGGATGCCGGGCGAGCCCTTCGCCACGTTCGTGCGCGGGATCGAGATCCGCCTGACCGTCAATGAAGATCACTTTGTGGGCACGAGCCTGCATACCTTCGTTGCCGTCATCAACCGGTTCTTTGGCCTGTACGTGCATGCCAACAGCTTTGTGCAACTGGTCGTGTTGTCGCGCCGCGGCGCAGAGGAATTACTACGATGCCCCCCATGCAACGGCGACGCCATCCTAGCGTGATGGACGCGCTGCTGGCAGAGCCGCAGCGCTTCAAGTTTTTCCAGGCCGTGCGCCTGCTAGAGCAGTGCTTTGCGCGGCAGGAGCGCGGCGCGACGCGTCATACGGTCCCCGTGCATCTGCGCTTTCCCAATGCGCCCGGATTGGCGTTTCCGCCCAGCGAAGTCGTCGATGCGGTGGCGTATGACAAGCACGGCGAGGCGCTGGTCGACGAGGCGGCGCGCCAGGCTGCCATTGCCGAGGGGCGATTAGGCCGCGTGGAAGTGACCCCGGCCTTCTTTGGTCTGTTGGGCGGACAGGGGGCGCTGCCGCTGCATTATTCCGAGATGTTGGCGAACCGGGAGAGCCTGCGGCGCGACCGCGGGGCGCGCGCCTTTTTCGATATTTTTTCGAACCGGGCGGCGGCGCTGTTCTATGCCGCCTGGAAGAAGTACCGCATGCCGCTTCGGCACGAAACCGAACAGGACCATCACTTCCTGCCGCTCTTGCTGGCGCTGGGCGGGATCGGACACCCGGCGCTGCGCGACCGGTTGCACAACGGCGCGGGCAGGGTCTTCGACGAATCGGTGGCGCACTATGCCGCGGCCGCGCGTCAGCGGCCCGTGTCGGCGCCGCTGCTGCAACGCGTGCTGCAGGATTATTTTGGCGTGCCCCTGCGGGTGGAGCAGTTCGTGGGCCGCTGGTATGACGTGCCGCCGCAGAACCGTACCCAATTGGGGCAGCCGGGCGCGGTATTGGGCGTGTCCGCCCTGGCGGGCGATCGCATCTGGCAGCGCGACCTGCGCATCCGGCTGTGGATCGGTCCGCTATCGGGCCAGGACTTCGCCGACTTCCTGCCGGGCGGCGAGCGCGCGCAGGCGCTGGAAAAGCTGTTAACGATGTTCGGCGGCATGACCTTCGAATACGAGGTGCGGCTGGTGCTGGCGCGCGAGAGCGTCGTGCCCTGCCAGCTTGGCGAAGGCGGCGACGTGCGCCTGGGCTGGAATTCGTTCCTGTGCACCGGGCCGGCCGCAGAGGACCGCGACGACGCCAGCTATGAACTGCACACCATCCATTGAACCGAAGACAAGCTAAAGACACATGGCCACTCCGTTGAAGACGTTGATCGGGAAGTTGAATCAGACCTGCCGCCAGGCCGCCGAGCGCGCCGCCAGCCTTTGCATGGCGCAAGGCCACTATGAAGTGGATCTTGAGCATCTGTTCCTGGCGCTGCTGGAAAAGCCGGCCAGCGACGTGAGCATCATCGCGCGGCGTTGCCATATCCAGGCCGATGCGCTGGAAGCCGATCTGAAGGCGGAGATTGACCGGTTCAAGAACGGCAACACGCGCACGCCCGTGTTTTCGGCGCACCTGCCCAAGCTGTTCGAGCACGCGTGGCTGATCGCGTCACTGGATACGCAGACGACGCGGATCCGTTCCGGACATCTGCTGCTGGCATTGCTGACGGAGCCGGACCTGGCGCAACTGGCGCGCCGGGGCTCGCCGCTGTTCGAATCGTTCCGGCTGGACGAACTGAAACACGATTTCGCCGCGCTGACGCAGGGCTCGGAGGAAGCGGGGCAGGCGGTGGGATTTGCCGATGGCGCGGCCGGGCATGACGAGGCCGGCAAGCCCGCGCCGGCGCTGTCGCAGACGCCCGCGCTGGACCAGTACACCACCAACCTCACCGAGCGCGCGCGGGAAGGCAAGATTGACCCGGTCATCGGGCGGGACGCCGAGATCCGTCAGATGATCGACATCCTGACGCGGCGGCGGCAGAACAATCCCATCCTGACCGGCGAGGCGGGCGTGGGCAAGACCGCGGTGGTCGAGGGCCTGGCGCTGCGCATCGTCGCGGACGACGTGCCGCCCGCCCTGGCCGGCGTGACGCTGCGCGTGCTGGACATGGGGCTGCTGCAAGCGGGCGCCAGCGTGAAGGGCGAGTTCGAGAACCGCCTGAAGAACGTGATCGACGAGGTCAAGAAGAGCCCGTCGCCCATCATCCTGTTCATCGACGAGGCGCACACGATGATCGGCGCGGGCGGGCAGGCGGGCCAGAACGACGCGGCCAACCTGCT
>DMTA01000078.1 GCA_003454835.1 Achromobacter sp.
CGGCGCGCATGCTGCCCGTGGCCGACGGCAGTGACTTCGGCGGGTCGCTGCGCAATCCGGCGGCGTTCTGCAATGTGTATGGCATGCGCCCCTCGGCCGGCCGCGTACCTTCCGGTCCGTCGCCCGAGGTATTCTTGAAGCAGCTTTCCTACGAAGGCCCCATGGGACGCACGCCGCGCGACGTGGCGTTGCTGCTGTCGGTAATTGCCGGCCACGACAAGCGCGCGCCGCTATCGCTGACGGACGATCCGGCGCAGTATGCGCAACCGTTGGACGCGGACCTGTCCGGCAAGCGCGTGGGCTGGCTGGGCGATTGGGGTGGCTACCTGGCGATGGAGCCCGGCATCCTGGAACTCTGCCAATCGGCGCTGAAAGACCTGGAGACGGCAGGCTGTCGGGTCGACGCATACCAGGTGCCTTTTGCAGGCGATCGGCTGTGGCGCATCTGGCTGGCGCACCGGCACCTGATGGTGGGCGGCCAATTCCATGCCCTGGTCAACAATCCCGAGACCCGCAAGCTGGTCAAGCCCGCGCTGATCTGGGAGGTCGAAGGGCTGGAAGGCATGAGCGCCCGCCAGATCTATCAGGCGACCGAGGAACGCAGCGCGTGGTATCAGACCGTGCTGCGCATGTTTGAAGAGGTCGATTACCTGGCGGTGCCGTCGGCCCAGGTGTTCCCGTTCGACGTGAATCTGGATTGGCCCAAAGAGATCGCGGGCCGTCCGATGGATACCTATCACCGCTGGATGGAAACCGTGACGCCGTGGACGCTGGCCGGTTGCCCGGTCATCAGTGTGCCGGTGGGCTTTAACGCCGCAGGGCTGCCGATGGGGATGCAACTTATTGGTCCGCCTCGGGGCGATCTTGCCGTGCTGCAACTGGCTCATGCGTACGAAAAGGCGCGCGATTGGGTGCAGGATCGGCCGCCGGTTGCGCTGTGGGAGGCAGCGGGCTGACCGCGTGCAGAGTTTTGGGTAACTGGCCCGTGACCGGGCGGCCTATGAAACGCCGCCGGTCTATACACGGCGTACCCCTGCTAACAAAGCCCGCTTGATTTTATGTAATAGAACTTTGCATTTTCCCGACAAGCTAGCCATGTTTTGCGTTTTCCTGCGTTTTTCATGGCTGTGATGCGGCACCTTTGTAATAATTGTCGAAATTTCCCACATTCGAGCAGGAATGCGCTGGCTGCCGGCGGGAAATAACCCAGGGGCGTCCCGGCAGGGCGTCGACGAGTCGATACAGTACAAAGGTCTCCCGGTATGAAGAATGTGACGCTCCGCCAAAGAATCATGGCCAGTTTCCTGGCCATTCTTGCCATCATGACGTTGATGGTGGTGGTGGACTACCGGCGGCTTCTGGATGTCGAAGCGGAAGCCCAAATGATCAACACCGATGCCGTGCCCGGCATCTACTACAGCACGTCGATCCGGGCCGCATGGTTCGCCGGTTTCGTGGTCGTGCAGGACGCCTTCAACGCGCCGACCGAGGCCGAGCGCCGCGCCGCCCTGGAATCCCTGCCGCGCAACGACCAGCAGCTTGAAGAACACATCGACTTCTACCGGCGCACCATCGCCCGGCAGGACGACCAGCAGATGTTCGACAACTTCCAGAAGGAATTGCTGGAGTACAAGCGCATCCGCGCCGATATCCTGACGCCGGCCCTGCTGGCGGACCCGGCGCGGGCGCAGGCGCGGATCCTGACCGAGTTGCGGCCGTCGTTCTACCGGGGGCGCGACATTCTGGCCAAGATGGTGATCGAAAACAAGAAGCAGGCGGATGATGCCGCGGTGAGCATCCAGAAATCCGTGGAGTCGGCCGAGACCGGCATGCTGGTGTCGCTGCTGATGGCGATTGCCGCATCCATTGTGTGCGGTTACCTGCTGATGCGCGCCATCGCCAACCCCATGCATGACATCGTGAAAACGCTGGAAGCGACGGGCTCGGGCGACCTGACCCGGCGGCTGAAGCTGGCGCGCAACGACGAATTCAACGCTATCGAAACGGGTTTCAACGGCATGGTCGACGAGCTGACCGGCCTGGTCGGCCGGACGCAGCGCTCGGCCGTGCAGGTGGCCACGTCGGTGACCGAAATTGCCGCCACGTCCAAGCAGCAGCAGGCCACCGCGTCGGAAGTGGCCGCCACCACCACCGAAATCGGCGCCACGTCGCGCGAGATCTCGGCGACCTCCCGCGAACTGGTTCGCACCATGACCGAAGTCTCCAGCGCGGCCGAACAGACCGCCACGCTGGCCGGCAGCGGTCAGGTGGGACTGGCGCGCATGGAAGACACGATGCGCAACGTGGTGGGCGCGGCGGGCTCGGTCAATGCCAAGCTGGCGGTGCTGAATGAAAAGGCCGGCAACATCACGCAGGTCGTGACGACCATCACGAAGGTGGCGGATCAGACGAACCTCCTGTCGCTGAACGCCGCGATCGAAGCCGAGAAGGCAGGCGAGTACGGCCGCGGCTTTGTGGTGGTGGCCACCGAGATCCGCCGCCTTGCCGACCAGACCGCGGTGGCGACGTACGACATCGAGCAGATGGTGCGCGAGATCCAGTCGTCGGTGTCGGCGGGCGTGATGGGCATGGACAAGTTCTCCGAGGAAGTGCGCCGCGGCATGGCCGACATGCAGCAGGTGGGCGACCAGCTCTCGCAGATCATTCAGCAGGTGCAGACACTGGCGCCGCGCGTCCAGATGGTCAACGAAGGCATGCAGGCGCAGGCCACCGGCGCCGAGCAGATCAACCAGGCTCTGCAGCAATTGAGCGACGCGGCTCAGCAGACGGTGGAATCGCTGCGGCAGTCCAGCCTTGCCATTGAGGAACTGACGCTGGTGGCCAACGACCTGCGCAGCGGCGTGTCGCGCTTCAAGGTGTGATCGCGTCCATGACTGCTTCCGCCGTCCGCGCACGTGCCGCCGCGGGCCACGCCGGCCCCGCGCGCCGGCTGTATCTGCTTTTCAGAATCGGCGCGGATCGCTATGCGCTGGACGCCGGGGACATCGCCGAAGTGCTGGGGCTGCGTATCCTCAAACAGGTGCCGGGCGCGCCGCACTGGGTGGCCGGCATGATGGAGCGCCGCGGCGTAGCCGTGCCGGTTCTCGACATGAGCGCGCTGGCCGGCGCGGGAACGTTCGCCGCCGTCACCAGTACGCGCGTGGCGCTGGTGCGTTACCGGCCGGATCACGCGGACGCCGAGCGCCTGCTCGGGCTGATCCTGGAACAGGCCACCGAAACCGTCCATTACGACCCGTCGGCGTTTCAGCCACATGCGCTGGATAATGCCGAGGCCCGCTATCTTGGTCCGGTCCTGACCGATGCGCACGGCATGGTGCAGGCGGTGTCGGTCAATGATCTGCTGCCCGCCTACGTGCGGGCGCTGCTGTTTCCGTCTGACGGCAACGCGTCGACAGCCAAGGCGCAGCCATGAGCCTGATCGAGGAATTCAGCGGGCTGCTCAAGCGACGCATGGGCCTGGACAGCGGGTCCATCGGCCAGGCGGCGGTCGAGCGCGCCGTACGGCACCGCATGCACGCCGCCGGCGTGGATGACGAGCAGGACTACTTGATGCGTGTGCAGGCCTGGCCCGACGAGATGCAGCAGCTGATCGAAGCGGTGATCGTGCCCGAAACGTGGTTCTTCCGGTATCCGGAGTCGCAGGACGCCATGGCGACGCTGGCGCGCGAGCGCCTGTTTGCGCCCGGTTGCGAGGCCCGCGTTCTGCGCGTCCTGAGCGTGCCGTGTTCCAGCGGCGAAGAACCGTATTCCATCGCGATGGCGCTGCTGGATGCCGGCGTGCCGCCGCACCGGTTCCATGTGGACGCGCTGGACATCAGCGTGCGCATGGTCGAATTCGCGCAGCGCGCCGTGTACGGCCGCAATTCGTTTCGCGGGGGCGATCTGGCGTTCCGCGACCGCCATTTTTCAGAGGTGCCGGAGGGCCATCAACTGGCTGCGCGCGTGCGCGGGCAGGTCCGGTTCCAGCCGGGCAACCTGTTCGATGCGAACCTGTTGGCGGGCGCCGCGCCGTATGACTTCGTGTTCTGCCGCAACCTCTTGATCTATTTCGACATGCCCACGCAGGAACGCGCCGTGCAGGTGCTTCGCCGGTTCGCGCGCGATGACGGCGTGTTGTTCGTGGGACCGGCCGAGACCAGTCTGCTGACTGGCCGCCGGCTGCCTGCCGTGCCGCTCTCGCGTTCCTTTGCCTTCCGCGCCAAGCCCGCGCCCGCGCCGGCCGAGATGCCCGCAACC